>NZ_CP101833.1:2505000-2805000 GCF_024498355.1 Bacillus pumilus | reverse complement strand
GATCTCGAATTGTTTGAGCATCTGAAACAAGAGATTCAGCTTCTTCATGAGCGCTTTCAAGAGGCTGAAAAACCAAAGCCTGTTCCAATGCTGCCTGATAAGCTGACAGTTTGGGAGCTTGAGAGTCATTTAGATGGGCAAAAACAGCCTTACGACATTCCAGTAGGACTAGATGAAGAATCAGTGGCACCTGTTTACTTTGATTTGAAAAAGAATAAACACTGCCTCATTATCGGTCAAACGCAGCGCGGGAAAACAAATGTGACAAAACTGATGCTTGATCAGCTTTTAGAGGCAAAGCCTGAAAAGCTGGCCGTCTTTGATTCAATTGATCGGGGTCTTTCCCATTATGCAAAAGAAGAGAACATCGATTACCTTGAAACAAAGGATGATATCACCGAATGGGCAGAGGAAATGGACCGTTTATTCAAGGTGAGGGAAGAGATATATGTTGAAGCTGTTCGCCGGGGAGAGACCGATCAGTTGTCATTTCCTCAAGTTGTGCTTGTGATCGATGGCATCACACGTTTTCAGCAGACGATCGATCCGCGCTTGCAAGATCAATTGGCTGATTTCATGAAGTCATATGCACACCTAGGCTTTAGCCTTATTGCATCAGGAAATCATACCGAATTCAGTAAGGGCTATGATGCACTGACAAACGAAATCAAACAAGTTCGTCATGCCATGTTACTCATGAAAAAATCAGAGCAAAACATCATACCGCTTCCGTATGCAAGACAAGAACCAGACATTCAGCCAGGCTTCGGGTATTTGGTTGAAAACGGAAAAGAGAAGAAAATCCAGGTTCCTTTATGTGCGGTAGGAAGGAAGAGTGTTCAATGACAGAGCAGCAAAAAAGCTCCATCAAAATCGTATCCACCATGATATTGATTCTTATTTTACCGGTTTTATTTTTCCATCTCATTGGGGATGATCCGGCAAAACAGAAGAAGAATGCTACACGTAATATTGCTGTGGTCAATGAGGATATGGGAGCGAGCGAAAGTGAAAACACCGCTCGTTTCGGACAGGATGTGGTTGCAGCATTATCAGAGCGTCCTGATTATACATGGACCGTAGTCAATCGGAGTGCGGCGGAAAATGGACTGAAAAACAGGAAGTACGACGCTGTCCTCTATATTCCGTCTGATTTCTCTAAAAATGTGCTGAGCTATGATAAAGACCATCCTGAAAAGGCATCCATTCAATTTTCGATTCAAGATCAGCTCAATGCAGTCAATAAAGAAAAAGTGCAGAGAGAGCTGGAAAATGCGCAAAAGAAAATGAATGAACAGATGTCGACCTTATACTGGAGTTTTGTGTCACAGGAAATTGGCAATGTCAGAGAAGAGTTTGAACATATTGTCGGCAAAGAAGTCGAATTCCAAAACACGATGTATAACTTCTATAAGCCAAATTCGAACAAACTGTCTGATGCCGTTCAGCAGCAGAAGAAACAAATAGAAGAATTAAAAAATGCGATGGCCGATTCACAAAAACAGTATAAAGACGGTTTGAGTACAACAGAAGAAGCGAAGAGCCAGCTAAAGGATTTCGTAAAAGTAGTAGATCAATATCAGCAGTATCAGGATAAACAAAAGGATCTCTTGATCAAAGCGCAATCCACAAGCAAAAAACAAATCCAGCAAGGGCTCAAACAGCTTGCTGAGATTCAAAACCAAAATGCCCGCAGCTTTAGTGATCAAATGGGTGGACTGAAAACAGACATGAATGGGGTACAAAGCCAGCTGAAAACAACTGACAGCGCCATTCAATCTGTTCAGAAATCGAGAGAAGACGCAATTCCTAAGCAATCAACGGGATTAACTAAACTTGTTCAGGAGTCTCAGGAAGAACTGATTAAAAAGTATGAAGCTCAATACTTGGAAGACTATAAAAATAAGATGACAGCCTTGCTGGCTAAGTTAGAGGTAAAAAGGGATCAGCTAATGGATGCGCCTGCACCACCAGCTGATCCTGGTGATGATGAGCCATCAGGTCAAGATAATGAGAATCCAGAAGAGATTGGCATTAATTTGGACGAGGAAATAACTGAACTTACCCAAATTTCAACAGAGATGAACGATTTGGCTGATCAATTAGCAGAGCAGGAGACGCCGCCTTCTACAGAAGCAGAAAACGCAACAGATGGTGATGATCCTGCTCAGCCAGATAACGGAACAGATGGGGATAATCCCACTCAGCCAGATGACGACAGTACGAATCAATCAAAAGATGAATTAAAAGCACTCTCCTTACGTTTGGAAGAAGTAAAAAAGAAGATTCAAGAAAAAGCCACTACTCATAATGACCAACTGAAGGACAAGGTGAGTCAGTTGAGTAAGGAGCTTGAGAGCCTCTCTAAAAAAGTAGAGAAGCTTGAAAAGAAGATTCAATGGTTAGAAGATCGATATAATGAAATCTCGAATGAAATCAAAAATCAGGAATCTTCTATCTTAAATAAGGTGAAGGAGCTGAAACGTAGAAACTCGCCGATTGGAAACACCTTTATTGAGGAAATTTTCGATAAAGAATTCAATACAAAAACAACAAGCACCAAAAAGTTAATGGAGTATTCCAATCAACTCTCACAGCTAGAGATGATGCTCGGTAATGTCTATCAACCATCAAATAACTCATCCTTAGTCGACACCAAACCAGATGAAATCCAGTCCATCATTTCCATCAAAAAAGAAGAAACAGAGAACTGGGACACATTAAATAAACAGATGCTGACGTCAAACGATGATGTGTCTACTTTTATTGATGAGATGCAGAAGTTTTCAGATGGCTATGCAGAATATATTTCGACGCAGCAGGCAAGCATGGAACAGGAATTAAACACAATTTCTGAAAGTGCGGACAATGTTGCTGAGCAAATGGCTGATCAAGGAGATGCAGTGTATACGGCAGACCTTGCAGGCAGTTCAATTGTCGTCAGTGCGCAGGATTCAATCGGTCAGGAAGTGCTTCGTCTTTCTGAAAATATGAGTTCGTTAACCGACCGCCAAAAAGGGGTGGCAGATTATACGAACAACATTGAAGAAAGTGTGACAACGGTTCAAGAAAAGGCGGATACGCTGAATGAAAACTGGAGTAAGAATGTAGATTCAACGAAGCTGGTTCAGCATGATTTAAATGGTATTTTAGGAAACACATTAAGCGATCAAGGCAATAGCAACTATGTATATAACCACTTAGCCAACCCGCTGAAAATTAGCGGGGATGTGCCGGAAGAAAAAACGCAGACTGTACCGCCAGTGGTCATTTTGGTCATTGTGATGATCAGCAGTTTATTGATTGGCTTTTTCAGCTCGTATTATGCGGCGGCTCCGATGCTGGTCAAAGGTGCACTGTTTGGCATTTTGAACCTTTTAGTTGGACTCATGATCAGCTTGTTTGGACTTAATATCTACAAACTCGCAGATGATCAAGCGATTCAATGGTCGATTTTCACGATTTTGCTGTTGGTGACTTGTTCAGCCTTTATTCGCACGGCTTTCCTTTTCGGATCTATTGCCGGATGGATGGCAGCAACGGCGCTTATTTTCTTCTTTGTCGCACCGTTAATTGATTTGGTGATGCCGAATTTCCACTTTACAAATCCGGTGACAGACGTGTATATGTCGATCCAATACGGGAATGGGGACAATTTTGGAATGGGCATCGCAGGGTTAGTGATTGTAACTGTCCTCTTAATGGCCATACCACTTGTGACAAAGCTATGGAAAGATAAGACAGAGGAACGTGATGTGACACATGAGGCTTAATCTGTTCGTGAAAGGGATGGCACTTAGTGTCATATCCCTTTTTCTCCTCATCCCTGCTGCTTTCGCTGCTGGTGAAGATACGGATACAAATGTCAAGCCGAATGAATATCAGGAAAAGGAACTCAATATTAACTCGAGTATATTGCGGGATCAAACCAAATACGAACAAAGCAAAACAACGAAAAAAGTCAAAACAGATATTCATTTTGCTGAACCGCCTAAAACGTCGGGTGGGCATCTTTCGCCACAGCTATTCAGTGACCTGAAAGAGAATCCGCCTAAAACACCAGCTCGTATGATGAAAGAGATGAACATCTCTTTTAGCGATTCGGCTGTATCAGCACCTTCTGTCGATGATCATGAGAAGCAGACATCGGCGCTGCTTCCTATCATCTTTGGGTTCTTGATTGCCGCTGGTATCATCGTGATGATCATCCTGATTCCAAAGGTGAATGTAAAAGCTGAAAAGAAATAGCCTGTCTCTTTTAAAAGGGGCAGGCTTTTCTTTATGCAGATTGCTTGATGTCATGCCGATTCACTACGTAAAATAGTGTTATCAAGGGAGGAGATTGTCATTCGAATTTCAATCGTTACAGGAGGATCAAAAGGATTTGGCCTAGCACTTGTGAACCGGCTGCTTTCACGTGGGGATCATGTGTACACTGCGGCAAGAAGTGTGTCGCCAAATTCCCATCCAAAACTTACACATACACAGGTCGACCTGACAGATGAGGCAGCAGCTGCCAAATGGCTTCAAGATATTCTGTCCCCGCAAACACTGGCAGACGCTGATGACATCTTATTCGTCAATAATGCAGGAATGGTGACCCCTATCAAACGCGTTGGGCAAGGCGGACGGGAAGCGCTTCATCAGCATTATACGTTGAACCTTGTCATTCCTGTTTTGCTGAGTCATGTATTTGCTGACCAGATTCAATCATTCAAAGGGAAGAAAACGATCGTTCATCTTTCTTCTGGAGCTGCTAAAAACCCATACAAAGGATGGAGTGCGTATTGCAGCTCAAAGGCGGGACTTGATATGTTTATGAGGACTTTACATGAGGAACAGCAAGACGAGGCGCATCCTATTATTACGTTTTCCTTTTCACCCGGGACGATCGATACAGATATGCAGGGCGAGATTCGGAAGTCATCAAAAAAGGACTTTGAACAAATTGAACGTTTTCAGCAATTATATGAAACAGGCACGCTGAAGAGTCCGGATGAAGTCGCAGGTATCTTGCTCGACCTTTTATCGGAGAATCCAGCTGGCGGATGCGTATACGATGCACGTGAGTATGTGAAAAAGCAGTCATAACGACTGTTCAGCGTGAAGACAAACCCTCACATTCGGTGTCAGTCCTGCGCGCTGGTGCTCGTCCTTTCTGGACTTCAAGGGTTTTCATATCACGCTGAAAAGAAGACAAAGGGCTAAAAGCAGTCATAACGACTGCTTTTTCTTATGGTACAAGCAAGAACGGCTGGTTTCGCATAAGCTAATCTTAAGACTCACAGGAATTGTGACAGAACATTTGAGTTTCTTTTCAGAATATGTTAGGATGCTAAAAATATAGATAAGGAGGGGTTTCCATGAGAAAGGTTACATTAATGGATGTTTATACCCACCCAGTCGCTCAAAAATATTTAAATCGTTCAGGAAAAGCCCATGCGATTGCTTGTGCTTATCACGCATTCAAGCTGGCGATTCAGGCAGGAATTAACCCAGATCTTGCTGTGAAAGCAGCGCTCTTGCATGACATCGGTCACTATGAATGGTATACAGCCGGTGGAGAATGGGATTACGAGACATATAGACGGAATGATATTCATGCCATTAAAGGAGCAGAGCGGGCCCACAAACTGCTCATACGTCTCGGTGAGGAACCAAAAGCAGCCAAAGATATTGCGCTGGCGATTTTGCTTCATACGGATTCTTATTTGCCAGAGGGCGACCTGCACAAGGACACACTCCAGCAAATTGTGAAGAAAGCAGATGAAATGGATGAAGAGCCTGGCGGACACCATCATTACAGACAAATAGACGAATCACTTGCACTGAAAAAAATTACAGATTTGGATCAGAAGGTGCAGCAGGCACTTCAGCCCATGAAACGCTCTGTTTAGTATGGAATGTCTCCATGAATATTTCCATGCTGGTCGACATACAATGTGCGAATAACGGTACGGTTAAACGCAGATGTTCCTGAAGTCGTGAGTCCCGTGTAATGAACCGTGACGGAATAAGCACCTTCTTTTTTCAATTGAACGGCTGATGAAGAGCTCGTTTTAAGTGGATGATCCTTTTGAGCATCCTTAAAGTAAACGGTCTCTACTGTTTTGCTTAACCGTTTGATCAGACGGCTCGAATGTGTTGATGCATCCCCTGATTTCGCTGCAACAATTTTGATTTCTTCATTTAATGGTGAATCAAAGGATACAAGCAGCAAATAAGGAGCTTTTTTTCCTGAATTCGATCGAATTGTCCATTTTCCAGGAACGGGTTTATTGATCTGCACATGGTGTGAATATGCGCCTTCATATGGGAAAGATGCTTCCGATGTCTTAAGGTTTGTTAAGACGTCTCCATTTGGGGCGACGATTTCCGGCTGTGCTTCCTGTCTTTCATTTAACCACTGAATCGATAAGCCATTCGTTCCTTCCTCTACATAGAACGCTTCTGTTTTATCCTTTTCACTTTCACCGCCTTTTACGTAAACATCTGTATTCACCTCAGCAGAGACTGGCTCTTGTTTCGGGTTATCTTCTTTTTCAGCATTTGAGATACTTGCTAGCAGCTGATGTTGGAACACTGGGAACATGCTTGTGCCGTTTTTGATCGAATAGTGGTCCCATTTTCCCGTTAAAATATTATTTGCATACGATAACCTTGTGCTGCTTACCGTGACAGCGCCATCGTTTGCACCAAAGCTCTTTAAATACAATCCGCCTAAATAAAGCACGCCGCCAAATGTTCCCCATTCTGAACCAGAATAGGTGACATATTTATTGGGAAACGTCTCTAATCGGTCGGTTTCACTTCGAAAAGCCGCCATAAGACCCGTTTGCAGAGAATAAAGTGCGTCGCTTTTTTGTCCAAGAATTTGCGCGAGCCAGCTCCCGCCCTTGCTATAGGCTAAATCCGCAAGCGGCGTTCCGTAATGAGGAGAGCCGAGTGTGATGACCTTATCTACATATGGATGGGCATTGTAATACACGAGTGCGGACTGTGCATCCACCCCGCCTTTACTATGACCGATCACAATGAGTTTTCTACCGAAAAAATCATAGATTTCTTTTAGCTTTTCCGCTAATAGTTTGCCATTTCTTTTCATGTCCTGATCTGGATGCAAATCTATGAATGCGCTCTCGTATCCATTCAGAACAGCTTGTTTTGCCATATCGTTACGACCGAACCAAGTGGAGGAAGAGCTATTAATGCCATGAACAAAGACAAGAGGGGGTTTTGACTCTTCTTTTTGAACTGGCTCTTCGCCTTTAAACCACTTTCCTGGTGTACCAGGTTCATCTCCAATTGTGCCTGCATACGCATAACTTGCAGAGGATAGAAAGAGCATGACAGCAACGATACAGATTAATTTTTTCAAGATAATTCACCTCTTCAAATGATTTAAATTGTTGGCAGCACCAATCTATTATACTTCTAAAAAATGCAAAAAAATATAATTTGTAAAAATATGGTATTAACGTTGTAGGTTTGCCGAGTGACATTCACATGGGTCATTGCATACGCTGTGGGTAAATACACAAGTAAAGGGGCAGGTAGGATGGCACAACAGGGAAGTCCGCAGCTTGTTTCATTAGTCGATCCATATGTTTATCAAACATTGCAGAAAGTGGTCGGTATGAGATTGATTGTTCAAACAGTGAAAGATACTGTGCGTGGAAAATTGAAGGAAGTCATGCCGGATCATATTGTGATTGAGGCGGGGCCAAAGTCAGTTTTTTATGTGCGGATCCAGCAAATCGTGTCGGTGATGCCTGATCACAGTGAAAGAGTGTAACAAGCAGACGCCTAGGTGTCTGCTTTTTTCATGCTTACAGAATGTATATCTACAAACAGCGCATGATATACCAATTGTTCTTTTTTTTTCAAAAAATGTGGTTCTAAAACAAGAAGCAGTTGACAGAAGGTGGGTTGAATAGTAGTTTTTTAATAAGATCAATACGTAACAGGAGGAGCATCTTTGTTAAAATCTAAAGTTCATTTTTGGACATTCCAAATACTACTTGTTTTACTCATTGTATATGTATCAACAAAGGTTTCGTTTTTATTTCAGCCGATTATTTTATTTGCATCCACCTTGTTTGTGCCCATCTTGCTGGCAGGCATTCTCTTTTTCATTTTTAATCCAATTGTGCGGTTCTTGTCCAAGAAGATTCCTAGGACACTCGCCATCCTGATCATTTATCTCCTGTTCATTGGACTCATCACATTCATTGTCAATGCTGTCGGACCAGTCATTGTTATGCAGTTGGGCGGACTTGTCAAAAGCTTCCCTGGATATGTGACGGATATGCAGAAATTTATCAACAACTTCTCGCATTCTAAAACATTTACTTGGATGATGAACCAAGATTATGTGTCTGTCTCAAAGTTTGAACAGACGATCGTTTCGACATTAAAAGATTTACCGGAAAATATTGCTTCAAGCATGTCTGCAGTGTTTGGCGTCATTGCAAATATTGCCCTTGCCGTGATCACGGTTCCGTTTATTTTATTTTACATGCTGAAAGACGGGCATAAGTTTCCGGACAAGCTCGTTCAATTCTTGCCAATGCCTTACCGCAAGGAAGGGCTGAAAATCTTCAAAGAATTAAACGACACGCTTGCTGCTTACATACAGGGGCAAATTGTTGTCTGTTTATTTGTCGGAGTTGCTTGTTTTATCGGATACTTATTAATTGGTGTGAAATATGCGCTCATTCTCGGCATTATCATTGCGATTACAAACGTGATTCCGTATCTTGGACCATATCTTGGCGCGGCACCAGCTGTGCTCATTGCCTTTCTTGATTCGCCTGGAAAAGCGGTTGTGACAGTAATTGTCATTCTTGTCGTCCAGCAAATCGATGGAAACGTGATTTCTCCGTTGATCATTGGGAAACGTCTTAATACACATCCATTGACCATTATCCTGCTATTAATTGGGGCAGGAAGCTTTGGCGGAATACTAGGTATGATCTTTGCGGTGCCTGTGTATGCGCTGCTCAAAGCCATCACATTGAATATTGTGAGATTGGTTCAACTGCGCCAGCGTTCTCGAAAAGAACAGCATTTAAACGTCTAGGACAGATGCACAAATTCCCCCTTTTGCATAAGATGATTTACATAAGCAGATAGGGGGAGATTCTGTTGCCTGCAATCGTTGGACCTATTCATATCGAGTCGTTAGGAGGAAACGGTGCGGCTACTTTCGGTGATGTTCTGGCCATTGCACCTTTGGCCGTAGACCACTCTACTGGCGGGGCGGGAGCCTTTAATTCAGGCGATTATATGTCCCTCACAAGTGATCCAAATGCCACCATGCTGTGGGACTTTACACTGTTTGGCCAGCCTCAATCATTTAATGCATAGAAGACAGCTGATGATAAGACGTATCAGCTGTCTTTTTTATGTTGGATATACACGTATTTTTGCGCTGGGCATATGATGAGGGTAGTAAAGGTGGTGAAAAGATGCCAGCAATTGTTGGACCAATTCATATTGATCGTGTGAGTGGAAACGGAGCAGCACATTTCGGTGATATTTTTGCCATTTCTCCAAAAAGTGTCGATCACTCCGCCGGAGGCTCAGGGACTTATAATGCGGGGGACTTTGCTCAATTCTACAACAGTCCAAACGTCACATTTGTCTGGGATTCAGACCTGATTAGTCAGCAAAAAAGCTTTAATGCGTAGCCAGCTTTGGAAGGGATTCCTTTTCAGAAGCTGTCTTTTTTTATGGTACAATGGATATGGATGTAAGGAGAAAAAGAGGTGTGAAAAAAGTCTAATGAAAATAAGAAAAGCGCACATCACAAGCGGGCAATTAAAGACCTACAATGTATATTTACATGAAAATAAAAAAGAATATAAAACACTTGTCGCCGTACCTGATATTGAATGGAGTATTTCCATTGCGTATGAGGACGAAAAAGCGCAGCTTGAACAATCACTTGAACAATCCTTAATGGAAAGAGTAGAAACAGACGAAGCCCGTGAGCTCGCACTAAAGATTGTGCACTGGGTCACAGAAATGTAAATTCAGTAAACAGGAGTGAAAACAGCGATGAAAGAAGAATCCGTAGACTTTTATTTGCAGCAAGGGATATTTGGACATGCTGAAACAAAACCCGATGAACGAAGAATGTTTCTCGGTTCATTAAGGGAACGAGCGCTTCTCGCCCTGACAAAGGGACAGGTATTAAGAAATAAACCGTATCAAGAGGTAGAACAAGTATTAAAGGCCAATCGACAAGCCACTGTTCTTTTAAATGGTGAATTGTCTTATGCTTCTTATTCTCAATATATCAAAATGGCAAATGCCGCTGGATGCTCTTTTAAAGTGGTGAATCATCACGAAGCACACTCGCCTTTTGGCCTTGTCATAGAGGTGCCAAGTGCGATCAATCAAGAGCACATCTATATAGAAGATGAGCTGTTTCAAAACGCTTTTTCTCGTGAATCTGTTGAATAGGTTTCCCTAGTGAAATGAATAGGCTATAATGATTCAAAAGAGCATATGGGAGAGATGCGGATGGGCAAAGCATTGATTTGTATTGATTATACAGTTGATTTTGTTTCAGACGATGGAAAACTGACATGTGGAAAGCCTGGACAGGCGATTGAACCTAAGATCACAGAGATCACTTCTTCGTTTATTGATGAAGGACACTTTGTCGTCTTTGCGGTCGATCATCATGAAGAAGAGGACCCTTATCATCCAGAAACAAAGTTATTTCCGCCCCATAATATTCGCGGGACAGAGGGAATTGAACTTTATGGCAAACTAAGTTCACTATTTCACACGTCAAAACATTTAAAACATGTCTACTATATGGAAAAAACAAGATACTCTGCTTTTGCAGGCACTCAATTAGAAATGAAACTGCGCGAGCGCGGCATCACTGAACTTCATTTAGCCGGAGTGTGTACAGATATTTGTGTACTTCATACAGCTGTGGATGCGTACAATAAAGGCTTTGAGCTTGTGATTCATCAGAATGCCGTGGCGAGTTTTAATGAAGCGGGGCACGAGTGGGCACTTTCTCACTTTGAGCAGACGCTTGGTGCGAAAGTGGTTAAGTAAGGGAAGGAGAATGGAAGTTGGAGCATCGGTTTATTGACGACAGTTTATCACTACATACAGATCTTTATCAAATTAACATGGCAGAAACGTATTGGAGAGACGGCATTCATGAAAAGAAGGCAGTCTTTGAACTCTTCTTTAGAAAGCTTCCATTTGACAATGGCTTCGCTGTATTTGCTGGTTTAGAGAAAGCGATTGAATATTTATCGGACTTCTCCTTCACCGAAAGCGATCTTGCGTATTTAAAAGATGAACTCGGTTATAAAAGCGATTTCATTGAATACTTAAGCGGGTTGTCCTTTACAGGTACACTTCATTCAATGCGAGAAGGCGAAATTGTCTTTGCGAATGAACCAATTATGCGCATCGAAGCAACGCTAGTTGAAGCGCAGCTCATCGAAACGGCACTGCTCAATATTGTGAATTTCCAGACGCTGATCGCAACAAAGGCGGCTCGGATTAAAGGAATCATTGAAGATGAGACAGCATTAGAATTCGGAACAAGACGTGCGCATGAAATGGATGCAGCCATGTGGGGAGCAAGAGCGGCATTGATCGGCGGATTCCAGGCTACAAGTAATGTTCGTGCAGGGAAACGCTTCAATATCCCAGTATCAGGAACACATGCCCACGCGCTTGTACAAGCCTATCGCGACGAGTATACAGCATTTAAAAAATACGCTGAAACACATACAGACTGTGTCTTTTTAGTCGATACGTATGATACCGTCAGATCTGGCATTCCGAATGCGATTAAGGTTGCGAAAGAATTCGGAGACAAAATCAACTTCATCGGTGTCAGACTTGATAGCGGAGACCTTGCATACTTGTCTAAAAAAGCTAGAACGATGCTGGATGAAGCAGGATTTCATGACGCAAAAATCATTGCATCAAGCGATCTTGATGAACACACCATCATGAATTTAAAAGCACAGGGCGCAAAAATTGATGTGTGGGGTGTTGGGACAAAACTGATCACAGCATTTGATCAGCCAGCCCTCGGTGCTGTGTATAAGCTTGTGTCGATTGAAGAGAATGGCAAGATGAATGACACCATCAAAATTTCATCCAACCCAGAGAAAGTGACAACACCAGGCCGTAAACGTGTGTACCGCATTATCAATCAATTGAATCATCACTCGGAGGGCGACTACATTGCTCTTGAAGAGGAAGATGTTCAAAGTGAAGATAAGCTGAAAATGTTCCATCCTGTGCATACATTTATCAGCAAATTTGTGACAAACTTTGTGGCAAAGGATCTTCACGTCCCAATCTTCGAACAAGGAAAACTTGTGTATGATAATCCGGATATTCAAACGATTCAAGCCTATGTGCAGGACAGTCTCGGACTCTTCTGGGAGGAGTACAAACGAATCAGCAAACCAGAAGAATATCCAGTCGATTTGAGTCAAAAATGCTGGGATAATAAGATGCAATTTATCCATGATGTAAAAAATAAAATCAAAAAAGAGCTTTATGAAAGCTAAGTGTGGAAGAAAAGGAGATCATCAAGCCAGATGGTCTCTTTTTTTATTTTGACCTGTTCAAAATGAACCATTCGGGCAATCATTTGGTATACTGAAAGCACATCTTGTTTGTCATTTCATAAAGGAGGATTGGAGCAGTTGAGGGTGTTTGTTGCGAGACAGCCTATTTTTAACAGAAAAGAACAAGTCGTATCATATGAGCTGCTTTATAGAGATAGTGAAACCAATACATATAGCGCTGAAGATGGTGATCAAGCGACAACGGACCTCATTATTAACAGTTTTTTAAACATTGGCATCGAAACACTTACAGAAGGAAAACGATGCTACATTAATTTCACCGAAAGCTTGCTTTCGTCTGATCTGCTCACCTATTTTGATCCGCATCAGCTTGTGATCGAGATATTAGAAAATGTACCGATTACCCAAGCACTTATTATGAGATGTAAGCAATTAAAAAAATGGGGATATACGATTGCACTCGATGATTTCTTTCTTAATGGAACACATTTTAGTGATAAGTTGCTTAACGAACTCCTCTATTGCATTGATATTTTAAAAATAGATTTTGTGAAGACAACATCGGAAGAGCGAAGAGATATTCTGAATACATATAAAAAGTATCGACTTCGATTCCTTGCAGAAAAGGTGGAAACGCGAAAAGAATATGAAGAAGCGCTAAAAGCTGGCTTTCATCTGTTTCAAGGGTATTTTTTTAGTGAGCCGCACGTGATATCAGGACGAGCATTATCGACTAGCTTCCATGCGTACCACCAGCTTTTAAATGAGCTAAGCAAGGAACAACCGAATATCCAGACAGTGACACATTTTATTGAGAGTGACCTTTCGCTATCATACCAATTATTAAAAATGCTGAATTCTGGCGGCATGAGACGTCTTTATCAAATTAAGAGTATCCGGCAGGCGATTATCCTGCTTGGTTTTAATGAAATTCGGCGCTGGATCTTTATTCTTTCTTTTAAAGAACTGAATGTCCAAGCCAACTCAAGCCAAAAAGAAATTATCAAAATGTCATTCATTCGTGCGAAAACGTGTGAACTCATTGCCAATCATACTGAACGAGAGCATCCAGCCTCTTATATGCTGACAGGCATGTTTTCACTCATTGATACGCTTGTCAGGGCAGACATTACAGAACTTGTGAAAGAGCTGCCGCTTTCTGATGAAGTTGGCGAGGCACTACTTGGCTATGAAAATGATTATTCTTTTGTGTTAGACGTTGCCAAACGTATTGAACGAAATGAATGGGATGATGAGATGCTGGATGGGAATCTCCCTAAACAAGAAGCCTACGGCTGTTATATAGAAGCCATTGAATGGTGTCATAAAATGTTTGAATCTTAAGCGTATAGATAAACCCTCGCATTCGCCTGCGATCTGCGCTCCGGTGCTCATCCTTCCTAGACTTCAAGGGTTTT
The DNA here is from genome assembly GCF_024498355.1 of Bacillus pumilus. Lineage (GTDB taxonomy): Bacteria > Bacillota > Bacilli > Bacillales > Bacillaceae > Bacillus > Bacillus pumilus_P. Next base: position 2,790,992 of record NZ_CP101833.1, on the reverse strand, counting down.
CAAATCACGCTAAAAAGAAGCCGCTCACGTCAGAGCGGCTTTTCTTAGTTATCCCCACTGTAAAAGCAGAAAAAGCCTGCTCGAAGTCATAGACAAGTAGATGCGAATGCCTTCTGGACTAAAGCGGATATCAATATTGCTTTTCACACCGATTTGCTTCAGCATTCGGATGACACTTGTCGTATCAGAGCGTTCAGCAGCCTCCATCATTCGCTGAGCAAATGAAAGCGAGCTGGAAATCTGCTGTGTAATGAGTGAAGCATCAGCAACAAGACGGGCTGATTCCTTTGCTGCTCGTTGAAACGAGTGTGCATCAACTGGAGGAAAAGTCATAGGCGTGCGCGGGTATGCGCTACTCATTGCGGGAACCTGCAAAGTAGGATAAGGAACATAGTAAAACACATGGTCACCTCTTCTCACATTGAAGTGAAATTGGACGGATATCTGTTCTAAATGTATGTAGAAAATCAGAATAAAGAATCAAAATGATCTTTCTATCTTTGGAAATTCATCATAAAAATAGGTACTTTTGCGGTCAATTTCGGTGAATGTCACAAAAAAATTGCGGTGTCCACAGTAGAGTCTGTCGTCTGACCTATGACACGTAAAACCGAGGAAATGAAAGGGATCGTACGTTCGGTTGTGAGAGAAGTGTGACGAATGATGCCTATTCTTGTCGCAAAAATGACGCAACTCCTTTGAAATTGAGATAAAAGTATGATTTGAAAAGTCAGAAAATGATGAAAAAAGACCTATTGAATTTTGCGGTATCACGCACACGTTTTGTGCATACTTTTCGGTGAAAAAATACTCAATAGCATTTACACTGTTAGTAACAGATCAAATACTTATGACCCAATCACCATACACAAATACATTGATCTTCCAAAAAAGGAGAGTGGAATCGATGGAAAAGTATGAAATCGAAGAACTTAAACAATTATTGTGGAAACTTGAAAACGAAATTAGAGAAACAACGGCTTCTCTTCATAACATTAACAAAAGCATTGATCAATACGACAAATATGAATATGTGAAAATTTCTTAAAGACTTGATAATCATCAAGTCTTTTTTTTATCCAAATACATACAAAAAAAGGATATATTATTATATAATTGTTAAATAGTGATGTCAGTGGACATTTGCTTATGTCTTTTTAGTAAAATAAGAGGCGAGAGGGTGAGGTACAAGACCGAGTATGCTAAACTATCTAGAGAATACAAAAATCAAGCAGAATATGTCTGATTTTATTCAACATGCAGTCAGGCAGAATGATTTACAAAAGCTGCTTCATGAATTTACAGATATAAAGAATGAATTTCCTTTTGGGCAATTGGCTTATCAGCATTATGAGGCATTTGGCGGAAAAGACAAGCAAGCGATTACAAAACTGGCAGCAGGGATTGAACTTCTCATATTATCAGCCGATATATTAGATGATATTGAAGATCAGGACAATGATTCGTATCCTTGGATGAACGTTAACCAAGGGGTGGCCATCAATGCTTCTACGTATTTGTACACATTAAGCATTCAATTCATCACATCAATATGTGAAAATAATTCTCAACTAATAGAGAAACTGTTTCACCTCATAAAGATGTCAATGGAAGGGCAACATGAGGATTTGCGTCATATGCATGGAACTGAAGAAGAGTGTTTAGAGGTTTTAAGGAAAAAATCAGGCTCATTAACAGCTCTTTCGAGTGTGCTAGGTGTTTATTTAGCGACAAGAGAAATCAATTCAATTGTCGAGTCTTATTCGATATATTATGGTGTTGCTGAACAGATCAGTAACGATTTTTTTGCGGTATTTTCGAAAAAAAATGGAGATTTGCAAAAAAAACAAACATTGGCATTCAGTTATTTAAAAAGGCGTTTTAACGATGCCAGTCATGAGCTTTTTGAATACTTTTCTGGTCGACTAGATGAGTCAGAGCAAGAACCTTTTCAACTGAAGCAGAAATTACTTGAGGCTGGTTTGACTCAGTACATGGTATCCATGAGAGAGATTATGCTGTTAAAAATGAGGCAAGGAATCGAACAACTTGATTTACCTAAAAAAAAGAAGGAACAATTATATGAATTTATGACAAAGGAGGAGGGCAATGATTGAACATTCAAAATATCATTGCATATTTAATAAAAAATCCTAGTGTTGTGAATGAATTGGACTTAGGGAATGCAAGTTTAATTCATACAGATGAGCAAACAATGAAAGCAATCATTCAAGGATTAAAAAAAGGGCAAATGTCTGCAGAATATATATGGTACTATAAATGATACTATTCATTCTAAAGTGATTTAAAAGTTCTCCAGTTAAGGATGTTTTATACATGAAGTTAACTTATACGAAACTATCTGTTTTTTTGGTTTTTCTGTCTTTTTTATTTGTGATCTATGTTTCATATATTTATGTATTTGATATTTTTAATGGAGCACGTGTAGCGGAGAACAAGAACGGTCAAGCAGAGGTTGTCGAAGTTGAATATCTTTCTTTAGCCTACACATCAGGATTAGAAGAAGGAGATATTATACTTAAGATCAATGGTGAATCTGCCCTCAACAAAGATCATATGATCAATGGTGAGCTTAGAAATGTGCAAAGAATTGATATTCAAAGAGGCAATCAAATCATCACACTGAAAAATAAGACATTGATTGGTCAAGAAAGTTTATTTGTTTACTTAACTCCTCTTATACTTTATTCAATTTGTTTGTTTTGTATCTTCTTTATCATTAGAATTAACAAAGAAGCCCAACGAAAATCAGCATTTCTTTTAGTTTTATTCTTATTAACTATTTGTATCGGGTATCTTAGTGCAGGTACTTCAGGAATTGGCGATAGATTTAGCCATTATGTGATCGTATTTTGTTTATCCAGTGTATTTATCTTTTATATTCATTTCATTTATCAATATTTCAAAGAATTTGATCTGCATATAACGACTCAAAAAACGATACGCTTTTTATATAGTCTTCCAGTAATGAATCTGGTGATAGAGGCTTTTGTTCCTATTGATTCGGTGATAGCCAGATATATGCCAAGTTTAAATCTTGTATTCTTTTTCGCTTCTATAATCATTTCATTCAAAGTTATTATCAATGGAATGCGGAAATATAAAGAGACAGAGCAGGGATCTGTTTTAAAGTTTTTTGTCATGATTAATATAATAGCATTCTTTCCATTTATATTGTTATTTGCAATCCCTTATGTTTTGTTTCGTATTTATGTGATAGATCCATTTTTCTTGACTTCTTTTGTCCTACTCATTCCTTTTTCACTCGTGTATCAATTCATGACGAACAAACTTTATAATATGGACTTTTTGATTAGCAGACTTAGGTACTATGGCTTTCTAGCAATCACACCGACCATTTTTGTTGTAGTCACATTTTACATTCTGCAGAAACCAGAAGATCTGAAGTACACACTGAAGCTCGCACTAATCACCTATACACTCATGCTTGCTGTCTTCTATTTCAAAGAAATCCTAGATTTCCGCTTTCGTCTGAAGCGTTTTTCAGAGAAGCATAATTATCAGGACAGCATATTTAAATTTACGCAGCTCATTCGTGAGGCCTCGTCACTAAATCAAGTGCTGTATCATTTGAAATACACCATTTTAGAAGTGCTTGTTGTGAATAAAGCCTTTGTGCTTGAGGTCAAGGCTGATGGACAAATTGATGAAATTGATGAGTCGACAGATGACAGCAAGCTATGGAAAGAGTATGTGGATCAATTTCAAGATGTTTTAGGTGAAGTAGGGAAAATTATTGAGCTTGATAAAGGATTTATGATGAAAATTGGCGAGCGGGGCGGTCACTCGTTTGTGATTTGCTGTTTATCAAATTTACAGACACCGAAGCTGACTCGTGATGAAATTTCTTGGCTGAAAACATTGGCATTTTACACAAGTGTCAGCTTAGAAAATGTCGTCAAGATCGAAGAATTGATGGAGCATCTTGAAGATTTGAAACAGCGTGAAGCCAATCCCGCGTGGCTGAAAAAGATCATGTTTGCGATGGAAGAAAAGCAGCGCTCCGATTTAGCGAGGGATCTACATGATTCCGTGCTGCAGGATTTGATTTCGCTGAAAAGGCAGTCAGAAATGTTTTTAACGAATTTCCAAAACGACCAATGCCCAACGTCTATTGAACATTCGCTCATTTCATGGAATGAACAAATGTCTAAGGTCATTCAAACCACGAGAGAAACATGTCATGAGCTTCGGCCGCAGCTGCTTTATGATTTAGGTTTAGTGAAGGCGGTATCGAAGCTGACTTCTCAAATCCAGGAGGAAGCACCGTTTCACATTAGGCTGAATACGACACGCTTTGATAAAGAGCTGGACATTGATATTGACTCCCAGCTCAATATTTACCGGATTGTTCAGGAGCTGTTATCCAATGCGTTGAAGCACTCCAAAGCCAATCAAGTGTTAGTGATGCTCATTTGTATTAAAGATCAGGTTGTTCTTCACTACGAGGACGATGGAGTAGGATTTGATGCAAGCCAGCTTGATCAGCACACAAAAAGCATGGGCTTATCGGGAATAAGAGAACGTGTCAAGGCGTTAAATGGAAAGCTTCAAATTCACACAGCCCCCGAAAAAGGGCTCAAAGTGAAAATTGAAATGGAATTGTAACGATTTATTAAGGATTAAGACTTGGCATCTGCCAAGTCTTTTATATAAAATGGAAGTGAGTGATTTAAAGGGAGGAAGACATGAAGAAGATATTGGTCATTGATGATCATCCGGCTGTCATGGAAGGGACAAAAAGCATATTAGAATCAGATCAGCAGCTATCAGTCGATTGTTTAAGTCCTGATGCAGAAGCCGCCTTTTTAAAGACGCATGACTTTTCCATCTATGATGTGATTTTGATGGATTTAAATCTCGGGGATATCAATGGAATGGACATTGCGAAACAAATTCTAGAAACAAACCAACAAGTGAAAATTATCATTTATACTGGGTATGAAGTAGATGATTATTTTGAAGAGGCCATTCGGGCTGGATTGCATGGTGCAATTAGTAAAACAGAGACAAAAGACAAAATTATTGAATACATACACCGCACATTGCAAGGAGAAGTTGTCATTCAGCTATCCTATTTAAAGAAATTAATTTCACAGCAGCAAGAAAAGCCAGAACAAGCGCAGCAGACCGATCACGAGCTGTTAACAGAGCGAGAGTGTCTAATCCTCAGAGAAGTGGAAAAAGGGTACACGAACCAAGAGATTGCCGATGTGCTTCATTTGAGCAAACGCTCGATTGAATACAGCTTGACCTCCATCTTTAATAAGCTGAATGTTGGATCTCGAACAGAAGCGGTGTTAATTGCAAAATCTGAAAGTGTACTGTAAACGAATGAAGGGAGAGGGCCTTGATGGATGTGAGTGGATCAAATACACTGCTTGAGGCACTGGGGATTGAGATTGTCGAGTGCAATGTGTCACGATGCATTGCGACAATGCCGGTTGATCACCGAACAAAACAGCCATTTGGCTTACTGCACGGAGGGGCATCTGCTGCTCTAGCAGAAACGGTGGCGAGCTTGGGGGCTGCTGCTCATTTAGACTTAACTCAGCAGGTTTGCTCAGGTATTGAAATCAATGCCAATCATTTAAAATCTGTACGTGATGGAGTGGTGACAGCGACTGCTGTTCCTGTACATGTAGGGCGTCGTACAATGGTATTTCAAATCGATATAAAAGATGATCGAGATCGGCACATCTGTACGTCAAGATGCACACTTGCTGTCATTGATCGCATATAAAAAGCTCCCGGTGCAGCGGAAGCTTTTTTTAAATCTCAATAAGATTGATATTTGAACGTGGAACTGGATGCAACCTACTTTTTTTATCACTTGAATGTCAATCAATGCAAAACGACGACTATCTTGGACTGCTGTTACACTAGACATTTTAAGGAGATATGAATGATATTGCTGTCTCGTTAGAAAAAAATGAAGGGCCTAACATGTTAGGTCCTTCATTTTTTCGGTCATCCATAAAAGGAATCACAGCGTCTATTATAAATAAGAATCTTCTTTCCGCTTAATCACAAAGTTACGAAAACCGCCATAATCATCTTGTACACTGCGTTTGTCCATCTTGACTCCAGTATTGTAGGCGGCTCTTCCGATCAAATGAGCGCCGACTGGTGCTGTCAGGAAGATAAAAACAATCCCAAGCAGGATTTTCGCAGAGATAACGCCTGCAAGAAACCACTCGTGAAAGAACACACCAACTAAAATGAGGACAACGCCAAGTGTCGATGCTTTTGATGCAGCATGCATACGTGTGTAAACATCTGGTAAGCGAAGTAAACCAATAGCTGAGATGAGACACAGGATCGCGCCAAGCAGGATAAAAAAGATCACAATGGCTTTAGCGATGACGATCATTTTCAATCACTTCCCCTTTCTCAAGGAATTTAGAAAAAGCGACAGTGCCAATAAAAGCAAGGATACCGAGCAGTAAAATAATTTCAAAGAACGTGGTCGTCTTCAGTAATATTGAAACAATGGCTGTCATTCCAATTAAATTGATTCCCACCGCATCAAGTGCACTCACACGGTCAGGAATTGAAGGCCCTTTGATGACCCTGATGACAAAAAGCAGGGTAGATAGCGCGAGAATGCCAAGTGAAATTTGTAATATGAGTTCCATTATTTACTGCTCACCTCCTGAATGGCTTTTTCAAATGATACACGGATGTCATGAATGGCTTTTTCAGCATCTTCAATATCCATCGCATGAATGTATAGAATCGAACGATCATCCGAAATATCAATGACCAGTGTACCTGGCGTCAATGTAATCATATTAGCAAGTATGGTGATTTCCCAATCCGTTTTTAAGTCTGTACGAAAGGCGAAGATACCAGGCTTGATCTTAAGCTTTGGAGATAACACTGTCTTTAGTACACTCAAATTGGCAAGAAGCAGCTCCCTGATAAATATGATGAAGAGCTTGAAAATCGCATAAAGGGCATAGCCATAAAAACGCTGCGGGAAGAATCGCCGCAGTATAAAAATGGTGACCATCCCTAGTACAAAGCCTGATACAAAGCCTGAGGCTGTGTATGTATCATTCATAAACATCCAGGTAAAGGCGAGGAGAGCGTTTAATAATATTTGAAAGGCCATGTTTATCTACTCCTTCAGCACAGCTTGAATATATTTTTCTGGTGTTGAAAGCATTTCCGCAGCTTGATTGATATAAGGGGCAATGAATTCTGTCCCTAATCCAATCGCAAGCGATAAGAGGACAAGCAGTACGCCAGGGTACACCATTCCTTTAATCGATGGTTTTTTTCTTGGCAGATCCTGTTCTTCTCCCCAAAATGCGAGCATGAAAATCCTCATAATCGAATAAAGGACAAGAAGACTGGACAGTAAGACAAGGATAGAAAATGTCATGTGTCCAGCAGAAAATCCACCTTCAACAATTTTTAGCTTGCCAACAAATCCACTAAGCGGCGGAATACCTGCAAGGGATAAAGCCGATATGAAGAACATCCAGCCGAGGAGAGGCTGGGATTGAATCAGCCCGCCCATTTTTTTCAGATTATTGGTACCAGCATACACAAACAGTGCACCTGCCAGCATAAATAATGCGCCTTTGATCACCATATCGTGAATGAGATAATAAATGGCGCCTTGGAGTGATGCAGGTGTATTGGCTGCAATTCCAAACAAAATGACCCCAACAGCTGTGACAATGTTATAAATCACGATCTTTTGCACATCAGAATAGGCGATAGACCCAATGACACCGAATATGACCGTTAGTGCGGCAAGCCAAGCCATGAGTGTATGTGTAAACCCTGTATCATGTATAAACATTAACGTAAAGACTCTGGCAATCGCATATAAGCCGACCTTTGTCAGCAGTGCGCCAAACAAAGCCGAAATCGCTGCCGGCGGTGCATGATACGATCCTGGCAGCCAGAAATAAAGCGGGAAGACTCCAGCTTTTAAGCCAAATACAATTAGGAACAGAATGGAAATGACGGTAATTAACCCTGTTTGCCCCGATTCAGCTATTTTCACACTTAAATCAGCCATATTCAGTGTACCAGTGACTGCATATAAGCAAGCCACACCGACAATAAATAATGCCGACGAGATGATATTAAATACAATATATTTCAATGATTCACGAAGCTGAGGCTTTGATCCGCCTAACACAATGAGCATGTAAGATGCCATTAGCAGTAATTCAAAGAATACAAACAGGTTGAAAATATCTCCCGTTAAAAAGGCACCGCTGACGCCAGCTAACAAGAACTGCACGCCAGAGTAATAGAACAGCCGCTCTCTTTCTTTACCAATTGTTCGAAAGGAGAAGAGAACTGTGACAAGTCCAACAATGGAAGCGGTCAGCACAAGGAGTGCAGCAAACTGGTCGGCAACAAGGGCAATCCCAAATGGGGCTTTCCAGCCGCCCAAATAAAGTGTTTGGATGCCGCTTGTGAAAATCGTTTGGACCAAATAGAGATTACAGATAATGGCTGAAAGAGAGGCGAAGACACTAAAGCCTCTCGACAGCATGATGTTCTTATTCATAAAAATCAATAGTGTCGCGGCTAGTAATGGAATTAAAATAGGCAGGATCACGAGATTATTCATGCTGATCATTTCTTCTCATTTGATCCATGTCATCTGTTCGAAGCTCTTGAAAGGCACGGAAGGCCATGACGAGCAAAAAGGATGTCACACCAAAAGCAATGACAATGGCTGTTAAAATTAATGCTTGTGGCAATGGATCTACATAGGATGTGAGCCCCTCTTTTAAAATAGGAGGTGCTCCTTTTTTCAAGCCGCCCATTGTTAATAGAAGCAAATGGACGCCGTGACTCAAAACGGCAGTACCGACGATGACCCGCAGAAGGCTTTTTGAAAGCAATAAATAGGTCGCCGCCATAAAAATAATTCCGACGATAATAGACATTAAAAATTCCATTATTCCTTCTCTCCAATCGTTTGAATAATGGTCATGGTGACACCAACAACAACTAAATACACACCGATATCAAACAGTACGGCCGTTGCCAGTTCTGTTTTCCCAAGAAACGGTAATTGGAAATAACCAAAAGTATGGGATAGAAAAGGTGCACCGAATAGAAATGATCCCATTCCTGTCAGGATCGCAACGAGCAGCCCAGTCGCTGCAACATAAATAAAGTTAAACGGCAGAATGCGTCTCACTGTTTTCAGGTCATAGGCTAAGAGCAGAAGGACGACAGCCCCAGCACTCATCAGGCCGCCAATGAACCCCCCGCCAGGATTGTTATGCCCCGCAAGAAATAGGTGAAGTGAGAAAAGCAAGATGATGAATGCTGTGATTTTTGTTGTGACTTGTAAGAGCATATCATTCGTATCAATCTTTCTCATCGCCGCACGCCTCTCTTCCGTTTTCCTTGAGCTTTTAATAACCCATAGATACCGAGTGCCGCAATGGCGAGCACGGTAATTTCAAAGAGTGTATCAAAGCCCCTGAAATCTACAAGAATGACATTGACAATGTTGTCGCCGCCAGCAAGCTTGTAGCTATTTTCAATAAAGTAGGATGAAATGGTGTCAAGTGACTGCTGACTTGTTGAAGCGAAAGCAAGACAGGTGACAACAACTCCAACGCCTAAAGAAATGATCAAATTGGTCAATTTGAACCTTCTCGTTTTTTGCTTCAAGCTCAGCTGTGGCAGATGATAGAAGCAAAGTAAAAACAGCGCGACAGAAATCGTTTCAATAATCAGCTGTGTGAGCGCAAGGTCAGGTGCTCTGAAAATCACGAAGAATAATGACAGCGTGTATCCCATGACACCTAGCCCAATAATGGCCGTTAAGCGAGACCGGGCAAACACAGTCGTGAGGGTTGCCGCCACCATCACAAGTGAAAGGATGGCCTCGTACGTACCGATCGGGGCTGCTTGCTCCGTTTGAAATGAGAAGGCTTGCTGATAGAACATCACGCTACCAAGCACGATTATCATGAAACCAAACACATAGACAAGGTAGTCACGAAGGAAACCTGTCATGTAGCTGTTTGTCAGGCGATATGAGCCTTTTTCTAAGCCTGTCAGCGAACGATCATATAAAGAGTTAAATGACCATTTTTCTTTAAATATGTTGTACATTGGACGCCATTTTGACAACGTCAAATATCCGATAATCCCTAGAGCAATAACACCTATTGTCATATAAAGCTCTGGCTGGAATCCATGCCACGCTCCAATTTTCACGACAAAACGTTTTCCTGGTTCAATCGCTTCAGGAATAATCGAAGCAATAGCAGGTTCAATGACAGAATAAGCTAGAATATTTGGGAAAAAGAAAAAGGTGACCACAAGTGCAGCAAGAATAATTGGCGGGATGAGCATACCAATCGGTGCCTCATGCGGCTTTTTCTCCAATTGATCTAAATGAAGACGACCTCTAAATGTTTTAAAGAGGAGCATCATACTGTAAATGAACGTAAACACACTTGCGAGCCAAGCGATGGCTGGGAAGATCGCACCCCATGTGGAAACATCGGTAAAGCTGATGTCAGAGATCCGTATCATGCTTGTGAAAAATAGCTCTTTACTTAAGAAACCATTAAATGGCGGAAGTCCAGCCATTGAGAATGTACCGATTAACGTAATCGTAAAAGTAATAGGCATGATGGTCATTAATCCGCCTAACTTCCGAATGTCACGAGTACCCGTTTCGTGATCGATAATACCAGCTGCCATAAAGAGACTGCCTTTAAAAGTAGCATGGTTAATGAGATGAAAAATAGCAGCAAGAACGGCTGCGCCAAAAAGGGCAGGATTGTTTTCATGAATCGCAGCTGCACCTACTCCAAGCATGAGCATAATCATGCCAAGCTGACTAACGGTAGAAAAGGCCAGAATGGCTTTCAAATCGTTTTGCCGGACGGCATGGAATGATCCCCAGAATAATGTGACAAGTCCGACGATAGAAATGGTCCAGAACCACACTTCTGAAATAGCAAAGATTGGACTGAAGCGGGCAACAAGATAAATGCCGGCTTTCACCATAGTAGCAGAGTGCAGATAACTGCTCACAGGGGTTGGTGCTTCCATTGCATCAGGCAGCCAAATATAAAATGGGAACTGCGCTGATTTCGTAAAGGCACCTAGTAAGATCAGGATCATGGCAGGGATAAAATAAGGCGATGCCATAATGAGCTGAAGCTGATTGACTGCTTCACGAATACTGAATGAATCAGTGATCAGGTAGATAAGGATAAAGCCGCCAAGCATAGCTAATCCGCCAAAAACAGTAATAATCAGTGATTTGGTTGCTCCGTAACGAGAGCGTTCCCGCTTATACCAATACCCAATCAAAAGGAAGGAAGAGATACTCGTTAGCTCCCAAAATAAATAAAGAACCACCATGTTGTCAGATAGAACGACCCCAAGCATAGCGGTCATAAACATTAACAAATACGTATAGAAAGAGCCAAGCTGCTCTTTTTCCTTTGATAAGTAGAAAATACTGTACAAGACGACAAGTGCGCCAATACCTGTAATCAATAGCGCAAATAACAAACTAAGACCGTCTACATATACAGTGAAATTCATTCCAAGAGAAGGAATCCATTCGGCCTGTGAGAACAACGTTCGCCCATTTGATGTGATTGTGATCATTTGGACAAAATAGATAAATAAAAGAATAGGCAGGATAAGAACAAACCACCCCGTATGTATTCGCCTTACGTATTTAAAAAGAAAGGGCACAACAAACGCAAGCAAAAAAGGTGATAGGATGGCGAAGTGAATAAGCTGCAAGAAAATAAACCTCCTTCGATCAATATAAATTCACGTTCTAAAGAACTGGTAAATAAAATTATAGCGTAAATACAGAGATAGTGCATTGGTTTGAACTGATTTACAGCCAACTGCATTTGTTTTGAGTTCTTTTGACCACAAAAAATATTTTATCAAAAATGAAACTCGTTGTATATTGTTTTGTATTTCGTACATGCTTTTCTTAAAGGGGCTGATTACATGAAACTAAAAGCGGGCATCAGCTTAAGCATATTCTGCACGATTTTAGGAGGAGCATTCTTAATAGAACGAAATGATCAAAAAAGGTGGCAGTCAGAAAGTGAATGGCCGATGTTTTCAGAGCATCTTCTCTATATGACCTATCAAGAAGCAAGACAATATCCATTTCAGCCGAGAGAATATATACGAGTGGTCTCTGCTGAGGAATAAAGTCGTATAGGAGAAAAGAAATATAAAAAAGCATGTGCCCTTCATGAGGGCTCATGCTTTTAGTGTTGGATGGATTAAGTAAACATTCTAAGTAAGATCGTTGCGCAAATAACAGTTGCTGCTCCGCCAAGACGTGTAGATACTTGTGCGAAAGGCATAAGCCCCATTCTTCCAGAAGCTGAAAGGATCGCAACGTCACCAGTACCGCCTAGTCCACTGTGGCAGCCAGTCACAATCGCAGATTCTACTGGATACATGTTCATTAATTTCCCAACGAAGTAACCAGAACCAACCATTGCAAGTACAACAGCGATACATACGCATACAAATGGAATAGAGATCACAGTTGCTACATCATCAAGCGGAATGTACAGAATACCAAGACCAACCATAAGAGGCCATGTGAAGCTTCTTGAAACAAACTTGTAGAACTGCTGTGAGCCATTTTGAAGATGCTGAGGCATCACATTTAAGTATTTGATTAATGCTGCAAGAACAATCATTAAGATTGGACCTGGAATATGAACAAAGCTTTCTAACAAACCACCAAAGATGAAGGTTGTACAAGCAACGAGTACACCTGCACCCATTAAACCGAAATCAACTTTTGCGTCCATATCTGGCTGCTCGAAAATTTCGTTTGCTTCTTTCGATTTTACAAGACGACCATTCCCGTTAAGTTCAGGGCGTTTTTCACCAAGCTTCTTCATTGCGCCAGCACAGATAATGGCAATGACATTCCCAATAACAGCAGCGGGAATTAATTGAGAAATTAATGACTCTGCTGATACACCAAGAATTTGTGAATAAGCAATAGATAATGGCAAAATCCCTTCTCCAACACCACCGGCAATAATCGGTACAATGATAAAGAAGAACGAATGATGCGGTGTGTAACCAACTAAAAGACCAACAAGAATTCCGGCACTCACAGCTGCAATTGTACCTGCAACAAGAGGAACAAACATACGAATAAGGCCTTGTACTAAAACCGTTCGCTGCATCCCAAGAATACTACCTACTACAAGAGCAGAAATATAGAAGTAAAGGAAGTTAGACGTTTTCATAAGAGACGTAACCGCTTCCAACGAGTTCGGATTCAGAACATTAAAAAAGACCAGGAACGATGGTACGAATAAAGAAAGAATCGCTGGTCCACCAATATCTTTTAAGATTGGAATACGTTGTCCTACATCTCCAAGGAAAATCCCTAAAATCATAATAACAGCGAAACCACCAAGCATATTTGCTGGAATTTTATTAAAATAAGCGGCAGTTAAAATAATCGCTGCAAGTACTAAATACACAGGAAGATCAATAACACCAATTTTCCAAGACATGATCTTTCGGAAAACGCTTTTATTATTGTCAGAATCATTTGTAATCGATTTCAATTGTTGTGCATTAGCCACATAAACACCCCCAAATGCTATTTGACTCAATTGTAGAAGATTCAATGACACTCTTCTATTTATTAAACTAAATTAAGTGTAATAAAAGTAAAATAAACAGGGGGTTTTATCGTTTTTATCATACAAAAATCCCCTGAAGATAGTTTGTCCTTCAGGGGATTGATCATACATCGTATTTATCGTTTTCCTTTTAAATAAGGTGTGCCAAGTGCTTTCGGTGCATCTGCACGTCCGATGAAGCCAGTAAGTGCTAGGATCGTAAGCACATATGGGGCAATGAGCATGTACACGTTCGGTATATCTTGAAACAGCGGTAAGAGAGAGCCAATGATGCTTAAACTTTGTGCAAATCCAAAGAATAAAGCAGCGCCCATTGCGCCAAATGGATGCCATTTACCGAATACAAGCGCAGCTAAAGCGATGAATCCTTGACCAGTAATGGTCGCGTGTGAGAAATCAAGCGCGATGGTTGAAGCATAAACAGCTCCGCCAAGACCGCCAAACAGACCACTAATGAAGACGCCAATATAGCGCATCCGGTACACTTTGATCCCCATTGTATCAGCAGCCATTGGATGCTCACCGACTGCACGGAGACGAAGACCAAACGGCATTTTAAATAAAACGAACCAAGCAACAACCGCAAGAACTAATGCAAGTATGGATGTATAATAGACATCTTTAAAGAAGATATCACCAATAATCGGAATATCACTTAAAAGGGGAATATCTCCTTTATAAAAAGGCTCTGTAATTTTATCAGTTTGTGCTTTCCCGTAAATAAGTTTCACGACAAACAGTGTAGCGCCAAGCGCAAGCATGTTAATGGCAACACCACTAACCGTTTGATCTGCTCTAAACGTAATGGTCGCAACAGCGTGAATAAGTGAGAACAATCCGCCAATGACCATTCCGATGAGAAGCCCAAGCCACGGGGTCAAGGCCCCAAACGTATCAGCAAAAAATAGGTTAAAGATAATACTGGAAAATGCTCCGACGACCATCAAACCTTCAAGACCGATATTGACAACACCTGATCTTTCTGAAAAGACGCCTCCAAGAGCGGTTAAAATAAGTGGTGCAGCATAAACAAGTGTAGCTGGGACGATGATTTCAAGAATTTGCAGAAATCCCACTTATTTTCCCCCCTTTTTCTTCATTTGTTGAATGACAAGACGGATAATATAGCTTGAGGCGACGAAAAGAATAATGATCGCAATGACAATATCAACGACCTCAGTCGGTACGCCAGATTCAAGCGGCATATTTAAAGCACCGACCTTCAATCCACCAAGTAATAGTGCAGCAAGAACGACACCAATGGCTGTATTTCCACCTAATAAGGCAACAGCGATTCCGTCGAAACCGACGCCTGTAAACGAGCCTTTAATGGAGGCATATTCAAACGTGCCAAGCCCTTCCATTGCGCCTGCAAGCCCTGCAAAGGCACCTGAAATGAGCATTGCATAAATGATATTGCGGCGAACGTTCATGCCGGCATAATGTGATGCCTGCTGGTTCATTCCAACAGCCCGCAATTCAAATCCTTTAGAGGTTTTTTGAATAATGACCCACATCACGACCGCCGCAATAATGGCAACAAAAATGCCGTTATGCATTCGTGAGAAATCGGTTATTTGCTCAAAAAATCCAGAGCGAAGCGAGGCAGTGGCATCGATTTTTTCTGTTTTATCTTTATTGCTTGTTAAGACATTTGAGATCAAATAGTTCGTCACATGAAGGGCAATGTAGTTCATCATGATGGTGACAATGACTTCATGGACATAAAAACGTGCCTTTAAAAATCCAGGAATAAAGCCCCATAATGCACCAGCAGCAGCAGCCGTGATGAGTGCAAGAGGCAGGTGGATATAGGCAGGTGCATGGACGGTTGTTCCGATCCATACAGCAGCTACCCAGCCAATGAGCATTTGCCCTTCTACCCCGATATTAAAGAGGCCTGTCCGAAATGCAAAGGCAACAGCAAGTCCTGATAAAATATAAGGTGTCACTTGTCTGATGGTTTCTCCCATATAATATGTTTCACCGAAGACGCCATTCCAAAGGGCGCCATAGCCTTCGATGACACTATAGCCGCTTGCAAGCATAATAATGGCCCCAACGAAAAGACCAAGTACAATGGCTATAAGCGGAATCAGCAGATTTGTTAAGCGATTAGACATTTGCTTCTTTCCCCACTTCCTGTTGCGTACTTCCAGCCATTAATAGACCAAGCTCCTGCTCTGTTGTTTCTTTTGGATCAACAATGGCAATCATGCTGCCTTCGAAAATCACAGCAATCTTATCACTGACATTGATAATTTCATCAAGCTCAAAAGAGATGAGCAAAACGGCTTTGCCTGTGTCTCTTTGTTCAATGAGACGTTTATGAACAAATTCAATCGCACCAACATCAAGTCCACGTGTCGGCTGAGCGGCAATTAATAAATCAGGATTTCGGTCAACTTCACGGCCGATAATGGCTTTTTGCTGGTTACCGCCTGACAGGGCGCGTGCTTCTGTATATTCACTCGGTGTCCGTACGTCATATTCAGTTATGATTCGTTTTGCTTTTTGATAAATGTTTTTCATATTCATCAAGCCAAATTTCGAGTAAGGGCGCTGATAATATGTTTGTAAGGAAATATTTTCTCCTATTGAAAAATCGAGCACAAGTCCGTGCTTATGACGGTCTTGAGGAATATGTCCAATACCAGATTCGGTGACCTTACGAGGCGGGAGGTTTTGAATGGCTTTCCCGTTTAGCATGATCGTGCCGGATTCTGATTTTTTCAGACCTGTAATGGCTTCAATTAATTCAGATTGACCATTGCCATCTACCCCAGCAATTCCTACAATTTCGCCAGCCTTCACTGAGAGGTTCAGGTGTTTGACTGCTTCGATTCCTCGTGCGTCTTTTACAGTCAGATCTTGAATTTGAAGCACTTCCTCAGCAGGAGAGGCTGCTTTTTTGTCTGTTTTAAATGAAACTTCCCTGCCGACCATTAAGCTTGCAAGCTCGTCTTTATTGGTGCTTTCCACATCAAGTGTACGAATGCCCTGGCCTTTTCGAATAATGGTGACGCGATGACAGGCATCCATAATTTCTTTCAGCTTGTGGGTAATTAAAATAATGGATTTGCCTTCATTGATTAAATTTTTCATAATTTGTATGAGTTCTTTTATTTCTTGAGGTGTTAAGACGGCTGTTGGTTCGTCGAAGATCAAAATGTCAGCGCCGCGGTAAAGTGTCTTTAAGATTTCTGCACGCTGCTGCATTCCAACAGAGATGTCAGATACTTTTGCGGCAGGGTCTATTTTCAAACCATAGCGGTCAGAAAGCTCTTGCACTTGCTGTATGGCTTGTTCTTTATCAATCTTTCCAAACTTCTTTGGCTCTTTCCCTAAAATGATGTTTTCAGCAACAGTGAATGTATCGACAAGCATAAAGTGCTGATGCACCATTCCGATGCCTAAATCACTAGCATCATTTGGACTAGAGATGGTCACAGGTTTTCCGTGTACCTTGATTTCACCTTTTTCAGGCTGATATAGTCCGAAAAGTACGTTCATGAGCGTTGATTTTCCAGCGCCGTTTTCACCAAGCAGCGCATGAATTTCGCCCTTTTTTAGCTGCAGCGTAATGTTGTCGTTTGCTACAATGCCAGGGAATTCTTTGCGTATATTCAACATTTCAATGACATAATCCACAGGTTTAACCGCTCCTTTTTTAGGGTGCTGATGAAGATAAAAACTAGCAAAAGAAAAGCTGCAAAACAAGGCTGCAGCTTTTCTTTTACCACCTTTTACGAATAAAGAGGAGGTAAAGGAGAGGCAAGGGGATAAGGCGCTTATCCCGATGCTCAAATTAAGCTTTAAAATCTTTTAATTCATCACGTGTTGCAGGGATTTTGACTTCGCCCTTGATGATCTTTTGTTTCCATTCTTCTACTTTCTTCAATACATCTTTGTCAAGGTTGTCCTGAGATGGAGAGATGTCAACGCCGCCTTCTTTCAGACCGTATGTGATCACTTCGCCGCCAGGGAATTTACCTTCTTTTGCTTTCGTCGTTAAGTCTTGTACTGCTGTGTCTACTTTCTTAATCATAGAAGTAAGAGTGACACTTTGCTTTGTTCCAGGTACTTTTCCTTCGTCATACTGGTCTTTATCTACACCGATGACCCAGACTTTACGGTTAGGATCAGCTTTTTTCAGGTTTTTCGCTTCTGTGAAGACACCAGTTCCAGTGCCGCCAGCTGCATGATAAATGATGTCGACGCCAGATTTGTACATACTTTCAGCTGTTGCTTTACCGATGTCTGCTTTATCGAATGCCCCAGCATATTTCACTTCAACTTTTGCTTTCGGGTTAGCTGCTTCAACGCCTGCGCGGAATCCAACTTCGAATTTTCTGATTAATTCAGAGTCAACGCCGCCAACAAAACCGATTTTGTTCGACTTTGTAGAAAGAGCAGCTGCAACACCAACAAGGAATGATCCTTCGTTTTCGTTAAACATAATGCTTGCTACGTTGTCTTTTTTCACTACTGCATCAACGATACCAAAGTGATTTTTTTTACGTTGATCTGCGATTTCACTAATAGAATCTTGCATTAAGAAACCAATTCCATAAATGAGGTCGAATTTCTCACGAGCAAGTGTGTTTAAGTTTGTTGTATAGTCAGCATCTGATTTAGATTGTAAGTAATCAAAACCGTTTTTACCTTTTGTTAAATTGTTGTCTTTCCCAAATGCTTGTAGACCTTCCCAAGCTGATTGGTTAAATGATTTGTCATCGACACCACCGACGTCAGTTACCATTGCAACAGTGAATTGATCTTTATCTTTTTTGCTTTCACCGCTGTTTGAGCCAGAGTTGCCGCATGCTCCAAGGATGGTTCCTGCTGCTACGACTAAGGACAATGCTAGTCCAATTTTGCGCTTCTTCAAAACATAACCCCCTATAAAATTTAAAAGTTTCAGAAAAGTCTCGCGAAAAATGACCGACCTCTATCTTCTCTTCCTTGTGAAAAGGGTATTTTATCCTGCTTTCTCAAGAAACTTATGGAGTGCAGGAGAGAAGATGTAAGACATCAGACTTATATCTCGTTGAACTAATCAATCATAATTTATCATTTCCGATCGAATAAATAAATAGAAATTTGTTTTATTTTAAAAAAAATGTTAAAAGGCTTCATTCGATGTCTTTTTATAGACTGAAATATGATATAATGCCGCTTTTGCAATGTGCTCTATTACAGTGGAACTACTGATATCAAGGGGTTTGTTACATCGCATGCCATAAAAAAACATCTGGCCTTTGTGAAAGGTCAGATGCGTCAAATTATAGATATTGCTGGATTAAATTCATATTGCTTGTATTGAGTTTATATTGGAAAACAGGACGTCCAATTGTCCCATATGCCATTTCCACATCAACTACTTCGATGTCCTCAAGGAATTTCAAGTATTTTCTAATAGAGACTTGAGAGATTTCTGTATGATTGGCTAGGTCTTCGGTCGTGAAAGCCTGCTGACCAAATGATTGAATGCTTGTCCAGATAAGTTTGAGGGTGCTTTTGGTCAGGCCTTTTGGCAGAAGGACTTTTTCCGCCTCTGCTTTTTTATGAAAGAGCTTCGCATCTAAATCATTTTGCGAGATGCTGTTCATCGATTGGTACAAGGCGTGTTTTCTTTTATACTCTGCTAAAGCTGATTGGAATCGTTCGAATTCAAAGGGCTTGATTAAATAATCAACGGCTCCGTTTCGCATCGTTTGCTGCACAACGTCGACTTCATTCGCAGCAGAAATGACGATGACATCAACGGAATGATTTTGCTGACGAATTTCTGATAATAGCGCCAGCCCATTTTGTCCAGGCATATAAATATCGAGCAGTACAAGATGAATGACTTCTGTTTTTAAACATTCTAGTGCCTTCTGAAAGGAGGTGGCGATTCCCTTTAACTCAAAGCCATCTATTTGGCTCAAGTAGCGTTTGTTTAGCTCCCCAACCATTGGATCATCTTCTACTATTAACACATTAATCATGTGAATCCTCCTTTTGTTTATACGGAATGCGGAGACTAAAGGTCGTTCCTTCTCCTTTTTCACTCGTGACAATCATATGTCCGTTCAATTTTTTGATGCTTTGGTCAACGAAGTAGAGACCGAATCCTCTGTCTTCTCCTTTTGTTGAAAAGCCTTGATCAAACATGATGTTCTGTTCTTCTTTTGTCAGACCGACACCTGTGTCCGTGATTTCAATATGAAGCTGCTCCTGGACGTATCGGAATGAGATCGAGATATTTCTGATTTCTGTATGAGAAACAGCATCGAGTGCGTTATTTAACAAGTTGCCGATAACGGTAATGAGATCATGCGTCACTGCTGGGTCCTCTGTGTTTGGGACTTGTGTGCTGCAAATGACTTCTAAGGTAGCGCCTTGTTCCCTGATGTAGCTTTGTTTTCCTAGTAAAAATCCTGCTAAGACAGAGTTTTTCACATGGTTGATGATTTCATTTGTTTCTGTTTGCTGATAAATCGCAATATCTTTGATATAGGTGCCAAGGTCCTCGTAATTTTTGAGCTGGACCAATCCTAAAATCACATGAAGCTTGTTCATAAATTCGTGTGACTGGGCACGAAGGGCATTGGCATACATCTTGACGCCGCTTAGCTGCTCAGCGAGGTGTTTGACTTCTGTTTTGTCACGGAAGGTAGCAATCGCCCCAACAATCTCACCTTTTACCGTAATCGGCACCTCGTTAAAGACAAGTTCCAGTCCATTCATTCTCACGTCACGATCAAGCAGAGGCTTGCGTGTTTCAATCACTTGCTTTAAGCCGCTTGAAGGGAGGAGAGTCTGAACATCTTGTTCTCTAGGATCAACTTGAATGCCCATATTATGAAAGAGGCGTTTGGCTTCTAGATTGGCGAGCTTAATCTTACCGTGCTGATCAACGGCAAGAATGCCTTCTTTTGTTGATTCTAGCATGGCGCTTCTTTCTTTTAATAATGTGGCGATCTCATCCGGCTCCAGCCCAAACATAATCTTCTTCACTTTTCGCGCAACAATGAGTGCACCGATAATGCCAGACAGAAGGCTAAGTGATGTGACGAAGTAGAGCGGAAGTAAGCTTTGATGAATAATCAAATCAATTTCCTTTAACGTAATCCCTACTGCTACAGCCCCGAGCTGCTTTCCGTTTTGATCATAAACAGGAACAAAAGCACGCATGGATCTGCCTAGTGTTCCAGAAGCCGTACTAATATGTTCTTTACCGTGTAATGCCGGTTTTTCATCACCGCCAGCAAACGGCTTCCCGATCTTTTGCGGATTCGGATGTGTTTTGCGGATGCCGTTCATATCCATGACGACAACAAATTCAGTTTTGGTGATTTGCTGAACACTTGTTGTATATTCACGCAGTGCTGAGTATGAATGATTTTCTAATGATTCCGCCGTGATCGGTGCCTCTGCGACCATTTTGGCAGTGGAGAGGGCAATGTCACGTTCCTGTTGATGAATGTTCTTGGCTGTTTCCGACCATATCGTAAAGAATGTGATACAAAGGGAGATCAGGACAACGATACAGACAAAGATCGTCAGCCGTGTTTGCAGTCTTAAAGTTTTTTTCACGAGTATACCCCTAACTCACGATTTTTTCGTAATAGTAATACTTTAACGGGAAAATGTAAGTTTGTGAAGGAATGTACGTGCAAAATCACAAATTTGATGCTGTTCCCATTTTACGTTGAAAGTATCTTGTCAATCCGTTTTAAGTGAGCCATAATAAATGTGAGCTTATGAGAAAGGAACTATTTATGAAAAATACATATTTGACTGGATATTTTCCGCTGATTTCTATTTTACTATTCAGCTCTGCTTTTTCGATTTTCACAGTAGGCATCATCACTGATTTCTTGACTCAGGCAGGTATTTTAAAAGGAATGCTGGAGTTCTTTTCAGAACAGGGCATCCGTCTTGCTCTTTTTGCCGCATGTGCACTTATTTATTTTATGATCTTATCTGCCTTAAAACTGATTGCAGATACGGTTTTAGAGCTGGCGCTACTTTTTTTCGCAAAGGACCCTGAAGGGGAGAACTTAAAGAAAATTCGGATTGCATCCGTTGTTTATTTGTTTGCCAGCTTACTTGCCTTTCTGTTGACGCAGCAGCTGATTCTGCTTGTGGGACTTTTTGTTTTAGCAAGTCTTGTTTATTTTATCTGGGTTATTGTACGCATTTATCAATCGCTCTCTATGCTGAATTTAATTGGATTTATGATGTTTATTTTGCTATTTTGGGCCACGTTTTTGATCGGCATTTTGTACTTATTTATTAAGCTTTATAACAGTGTGATGGCGAGTCTGCCTGCTTAAACAGACGAAAGAAAGCATCCTCCGATGATGGAGGATGCTCAGCGTGTAGACAACCCCTCGCATTCGGTGTCAGTCCTGCGTGCCGGTGCTCACGAATGTCAAATTCGCTCCGCTCCGGTACTCGTCCTTCCTAGACTTCAAGGGTTTTCTATCACGCTGAAAAGAAGACAAAGGGCTAAAATAAAGATCATTTTAGCCCTTTGTCAACAATCTGAGCATCCTCTGATGATGGAGGGTGCTTTTTTTATGAAAGAAATCGTTTTTGAATATCGGGTGTAGGCATCATACAGGATGTTTTTTGACCAAACCATTTGTAGCGGTTTTTCGCGATCAGTTGATAAAACCAATCGCGGATTGGACGCGGAATGGCGAGGAGCAAATAGCTCCACCGGTATATTCCTGTTAGATGCCGTGCAGCTTTTAAAATGCCTGTCGACTTCATATAAAGAGTGCCTTCTTCAATATAAATGAATGAATTGAACTCATCTAAAGGCAAACCATGTTCTTGTAAAATTCGCTGCCCTGTATCTGATTGTAATGAAGCAAACATCATCCGCTCATTCGGATCACGCTTAATCACAAACTGAACAGCGCCGCTGCACACGTTGCAGACACCGTCAAATAAAATTAAATGGGGTGGATGTGTTGAATGCATCGCAATCAAACCTCCTGTTTATCTGGCGTATTGCATCGTATTTTTCCAAATACGTAAGTGCGGGCTTGAGCTATAAATGGATTCAACCGTTCCTCTATCTCTTCCGACCCATACACCCATTGTGTATTGATCGGTCAGCCCAACAAACCAAATGTCTTTGTAGTCATTGGATGTCCCCGTTTTACCACCGATGTATGGGGAATTGAAATTCGCTTTTTTTCCTGTTCCACTTTTCACAACGGAGGTAAGCAGTTTGCGCATCGTTTCATTTGTACGCTGAGAATACACTTGCTTCGGCGATTCCTTCCACTTGTAAAGGGTTTTGCCGTTTAAGTCTGTCACCTTTGTGATTGAATGACTTTGCGTGTAGGCACCTTGATTGCCAAAGACGGTATACGCATCCGTTATTTCTAGCGGTGAGAAGCCTTTCGTAAATCCTCCAAGTGCAGAAGGAAGACGATAATCATCCGCTACAATATGCTCGAATGAGAATTTCTCTAAATAGCTGAAGCCTTTTTTGACACCGACTGTATCCAGCATTCGGATTGCAGGGGTATTGTAAGAATTCTTAAAGGCTGTTTCAAGTGTGACCGTTCCATACGTTTTATGATTATAGTTCTGCGGACAGTATCCGCTGCTGCAAAACTTGCCGGCACTGATGGTGCTTGAAGCCGTTGCCCCGGTTTGATCAATATAAGGACCATAGTCTAAAAGCGGCTTAATCGCAGAACCGGGCTGTCTTTGCGCTTGATAGGCGTAGTTGAAATCAAACTTTTTGTAGTTTTTCCCGCCAGCAAGTGCAACAATTTGATGGGTTTCATGGTTAATGACTGCTGATCCGCCTTCCACACCTTGATAAGGCAATTGAGTATTGAGCTGATAGACTGCTCTTTGCTGTAAGGAAGGATCAAGTGCTGTATAAATCTTCACGCCATCCTGGAGCAGGGCACTGACCTTTTCAGATAATTCTTTTTGAATGGCTTTTTTCGCTCCTGCTGTTTTGGCCTTCTTCAATCGTTTTGTAAAGCCTTCCTGATTAGACACAAGATCGGTAAATTCCTCATTGGCATATGTCACATAGTCAGGGTAAAGATTTTTCTTTTCACTTAAGGACAAGCTGATTTTTTCTTTGACGGCTTTTTTGTATTGCTTCTTGGTGATGACGCCATCTTTCTTCAAAATACCGAGCAGCCGTTCTTGGCGTTTCTTTGTGTGTTTGAATTGTTTCAATGGGTCATACAGCGTTGGGTTGTTTGGAATAGCAGAGATAAATGCCATCTGTGCCAGCGACAAAGAACTAAGCGGCTTATCAAAATAGTAATTAGCCGCAGAACCCACACCGTAAACACCGTTACTGAAATAAATCGTATTTAAATAGCTTTCGAGAATTTCATCTTTAGTGAATTTACGCTCTAGTTCATAGGAATAGAGCAGCTCTGTAAACTTTCGGCTGAACGAACGTTCATGGCTTAAATATAAGTTGCGGGATAACTGCTGTGTGATGGTACTGGCTCCTTGGCTAATGCCTTGGTTTTTGACATTTGCGGCAAGGGCGCGAACAACTCCCATAAAGTCAATGCCTTTATGGTCATAAAAGTTGCGGTCCTCTGAGCGGAGGAACAGCTCCTTCACAGGATCAGGGATTTTATCGTATTTCACGAAAACGCGGTTCTCATCGTTCGATACGATCTCGGAGATAAGAGAACCATCCCGATCATACATATAACTGTTTTGGGAAAAATCTATCTTTTCCAGCTTGATTTTTTGATCAAGCACTTTGTTAACAGGCTTTACACTTGCAGCTTCTTCCTTTGATAGATAAAAAGTCAGAACAAATAGTGGGATGAGGGCAGCAAGTAATAACCAACCAATGATTGCACGAAACATGAGGTCACTCACTTTCTTCAGATTTCTAGCCATATCGTACCATTCTTTTGCGAATACGAGAAGGTTATTTTTAGAAAAGAACGGGCGTGAAGTCTAGTAGAGAAGGCATCTAGACATGAAAAAAGAGTATCTGATGATGGATCAGACACTCCTTTCTTTTGCCTTTGAGTGTGAGCGAACCCCCCATAAAAATAACGCGCCAAAAAGAAAAATGACGGCAGTCACATAAAAGACAGCTGGAATCCCGTAATGGCTCGCTACAATGCCGCCAATGACTGGACCGACGACATTCCCGAGAAATCGGAAACTGACATTGTATCCGAGCACTTCCCCTTGCATGGAGGCAGGTGCTTTGATTCGAATATACGCCGTCGTACACGGAATAATCCCGCCTAGTGCCATCCCGTATAGAAAACGGAAAATGACTAACATCACGTAGGAGTCCGCCATTGCTTGCGGGATGAATAAAATAGAGGAGAGGATGAGAAGGGCAAGCAGCACCTTATCGTGTCCGATTCGATCTCCAAGATCTCCCCATTTTCGCGTAAACAGCAAATTTCCAAGTCCTGTTGCAGAAAACGCCAGTCCCGCATAAAAGGCGAGATTGACTGGGCCGTGCAAATCATGAATGTATAAAGCTAAAAGTGGCTGAATACTAAAGTTCCCCACTTGCGTAATAAACGTTAAAAGCATCGTGACCACAAGCAAAGGCTGTTTGAAAATATGAACGATGACATCTTTTCGTGAGTAAGAAACGCGCTTTGCTTCTTTTGACCGAATCGGCTGTTCCTTCACACCGAAGATAATGACAATAGCAGACACATAAATGACAGCGGCTGTTAAGAAAAACGTATAAATGAAGCCAACGCTGTCTGCCATGAGTCCGCCCATTAATGGACCGAACAATCCTCCGGCGACATTACTCATCTGCATGGTTCCTAATGTTTTACCGGCAGTTGCCTTTTCAGTCTGAGCAGAAATCAGCGCCATTGAAGTAGAGATAAAGCCTGTTACAAGCCCCATGAAGAGCCGCAGTGCGAATAGCTGATAAACGGTTTGAACAAGCCCCATTAATAGAATACTTGTGGCAATCCCAATGCCGTTAATCAGCAAAATCTTTTTATAGCCGTGCCTGTCACCAATCCGTCCCCAAATTGGAGAAATCAGAAAGGCCGTTAAAAACGTGACCCCAAAGACATAGCCGCTCCATCTTTGGACAAATTCATTCGAATAGCTGCTATCAAGAGATTCTATGTAAAGTGATAAAAAAGGGACGATCATTGTAATGCTGGCAGATACAAAAAAGTTCACAAACCACATGATGTACAAGTTTTTTTTCCTGTTTGTGATAGAGACCACCTTCTTTATTTATTTCGTGTTCCTTAATAATTATAAAGGAAAATAAACGATCTTTCATCTGATGAATAGGTTGGGCATAGTGAATCTGCATTATTTTCAAGAAAATGAAGTGATTTCAAGATCCGTCTTAATATAATGATATCAGGATGAAAAACAGACGAGAAAGTGGGGTGAGACTGGTGGAACAGAAGACGCTGCTTGTGGTCGATTTTGAATTTACGATGCCTGATGGGAAATATCATCCACAAAATTTTTTCCCTGAAATTATTGAAGCTGGGGTAGTGAAAGCAACAAGTGAAACGATCATAGACACCTTCTCAAGCTACGTCAAACCGAAAAAGTTCCCGAAGCTGACAAAGCGTTGTAAAACTTTTCTCGGAATTACGCAGCAGGATGTAGAGAGCGGGATTTCATTTGAGGCGTTTATCGAGAAGCTCGTGTCACTTGATGGGGGCGAAGACTGTGAAATTATCACGTGGGGAAATATGGACATGAAGGTATTGAAGCAAAACTGTATGCTCAATCACATTGCCTTTCCTTTTAAAGGAAAGCTGCGGGACCTCGCTTTTGAATATAAAACCTTTTTTGGTGATAGAACACTTACAGGGCTGCGAAAAGCGGCAAAGGAGTACGGCAGTGAAGGAGCTGGTAAGCATCATAAAGCACTCGATGATGCCATGACCACTTATCAGCTGTTAACCCTTTTTGAAAAAGACAGAGCCTATGTGGAAAATCCGCAAACAACCAAAATTGGTGAACTCATCGATTTCTCTCACTTTTTTGATTCGACTGATTAGCGGGCGTCTTCTGGAAAATAATCTTTTTCAAGAGAAGATAGGCACGCTCTTGATTTTTCAGCCCATTTGGAATCATCCGCACTAAGCGCTTTTTTCAATTTGTCTACGGCTTCTTTCAGTGACGATTGATAATCGGGTATGTCGCCATCGTAAGGCTTCACCATATGATGAGGGATATTCGTCTGTTCTCTATGGGCCAAAGCTCGCCTCTCCTGAAAAAAAGGCACGTCTGCTTCTTTAGGATGATGCAGGTCGCCTTGAGTGGGATGTGTCAGAACCGCTTTTACTTGCACGAGATAGGTCGATGGTTTAACTGCGGTCACTTCCCCAACGTAAACACCTGTTTTGTAAAAACCTTTCACAACTTGTCCAATTTGAATGTCTGTCATGTGAAATTCCTCCATTTCCTTCTCGCGGGAAGGTATTTCATTTCTTTTAGCCAATATAGTGAAGTAAACGAGCAAAAGGGGGAATGGCGAATGATGTCGTTCATCGCACTCTTTCTACTGTATTTTCCTGAAGATAAAAGGGAGTACATCCCAGCGGCAATCACTACGGTGCTTTTCTTTATTGCTGCATTTATTTGCTTTCGTCTGATCGTTCGTGCGTCTAAGAAGCAGGAGCAGATAGACGAAAAAAGGACAAAAAAAATGGATTGATCATTTTCTCCTTGTGTCTTCAGGAAACTTCACGGTGACTGTTGTACCAGACTGCAGCGAGCTTTTGAAACGAATGGTTCCATGGTGATTTTCTATGATAGAAAAAGTCACTGTCAGCCCAAGTCCAGTCCCTTTATTTTTCAAGGTGTAATATGGTTCGCCAAGCTTTTTCATTTGGTTTTCTGTCATGCCTACACCGTTATCAACGAAATAAAGGCATATTTTATGATTTTCTTTTGAAGCAAAAAGTTCAATTTTCCCTTCGTGATCGGGGGCTGCTTCAATCGCATTTTTGATTAAATTAATCATGACTTGCTTGATCTTCGTTTCATCACCTTGAATGTATAAGTCTGGTTCAATGGATTGATGAATCGTGACCGATTTAAAATTCGCATAGGATGTCATCAGTGATGCACATTCCTCAAGTAATTTAGACAGATTGAGAGATTCAATTTGATAATAGTTTTGTTTTGCAATATCAAGATAACTCGTGATAATGTCCTGCGCGCGATCTAACTCGGACAGAACGAGGTTTTTATAATCTTTATTGGTCGACGGTTCTTTTGCATTGTCGCTAGAAAAAAGCAATTGAATAAACCCTCTCACAACTGTAAGCGGATTGCGTACTTCATGGGCGACACTTGCAGCGAGTTCACTTACAATGGTCAGCTTTTCTGACTGGACGAGCTGTGTTCTCATTTGCGCATTTTCTTTGACGAATTCAATGGAATAGATACTTAGCACAAGAAAGAATATGTAGTAAAGAGTTGAGAAAAATAACTCAAGGAACTTTTGCTGCATAATAAAAGCTGGGCTGTATTCCATTAAGCTGACCACAAACAGTCCAATGTAAATGAAGATTCCTTTGGACAGACCAATGAGTACTCCGTATAACAGCTTTTTCATTTTCGAATATTGATGCCATTTTCGGTAGAACAGGAAAGGGATGAAAAAGTAAATCGGTACAACGATGAGTCCAACCCATAAGAAAGAGCCATACATCACGAATTTGACAATGGAGCTAAACAAGATAGCGACGATTCCAGCAGTGTACCCTCCGTATAAAATGGCAAGTACAAGGGGAATCGATTGAAGCCCAGTCTGCAAATCTAAAATCGAACCAACTGGATACATAATACATAGTGCTGAAGAGATGGATGCAAATATTGTGATGAGCAGTTTATTCCTTTTTGGGAAATGAGCAGGGGTCCGGCTTAGCCATAGCGCATGATATAAAAAGATTGGAAATAGAATAAAAGATACATGGAGCAGAAAATCCTTGAACATTTCCATTTAAATGCTCTCCTCGTAAATAATTGTAATTCCTCTCATTATATCATTTCATGTACAAAGTAGATATGATAAAAGGAGGGTTTTTTTCTTTAAAAAGAACACCCGCTAGGATGTTCTTTTGATAACTGGTCTTATGTGGTTGATAGAGTGAACGCTTGATGAAGGCGTTTTAAACCCTCTTTCACCGTTAGAGCAGGACAGCCGAGATTCATCCGAATAAAGCCGTCTCCTTCATGCCCATACACGTGTCCAAGCTCTAGTATGACTTTCCCCTTTTTTAGCAAATTCCGTTTCAATTCCGCTTGAGTCAATTGATAATCACGAATGTCCAGCCACAATAAATAAGAAGCATCTGGTTTCATATAACGCATATTCGGAAGATGTTCGTCAATATAGTCCATCGCAATCTTCATATTGTTTTCGAGATAAAGAACAAGTGAATCAAGCCATTCATCTCCAAGACGATATGCCGCTTCCATCGCAGGAATGGCAAATGCATTCAGTTTGGCCAGCCCGTTTCTTTGTAATTCATTGGTGAAAAGGGTTCTTTTTTCTTCATCAGAAATGATAATGGCAGATGCCTGAAGCCCAGCTAAATTAAATGTTTTACTCGGCGCAATACAGGTCACTGTGATATTTGCTATGTTGTCAGAAAGACTAGCGAAAGGCACATGCGGCTTCCCGGAAAGCATCAGATCAGAATGAATCTCATCTGAAACGACTGTGACACCATGCTGCACACATAAGTCTCCCACTCGTTTTAATTCGTCTTTTGACCACGCTCTCCCAGAAGGATTATGCGGATGACAAAGGAACATCAGCTTCGCTTGTGGTCTACTTAGTTTTTTCTCTAAATCATCAAAATCCATCATGTAGCGGTTGTTTTCTATTTTTAAAGGATTGGTTGAGACAGTACGTCCATTTCTTTCAATCATTTGATAAAAAGGCGTATACACTGGAGACTGAATGACCACTTCATCATTCGGTGCTGTAAAGGCTTGGACAGCAAAACTAAGTGCCGTCACGATACCTGGTGTGAAGGTGACAGCATCTGTCTGAATCGTCCATCCATGTCTTCTTTTGAGCCAGTCAGCCACTGCCTGCTGCGTATCCTGATCCTGAAATGCATAGCCAAATACGCCGTGATCTAATCGTTCTTTTAATGCATCAAGGACGACCTGGGGCGCTTTAAAATCCATATCTGCCACCCACATCGGCAGTGCATCTGTTGTGAGGAACAAAGACTCTGCTTGATCCCATTTCACTGATTTTGAACCTTTACGTATGATCTGTTCGTCGAAATTCATGAAAACCACCTCTAGCCGTTTTTCAACCATTGTTGGTTGTGCTAAAATAAACATCACAAAATTTATTATAAGCGGTGATACCCATGAAAGATAGTCAAGCTGTAGAAGAGATGATTCAATTCATTAAGGCATGGGACCCTTTTCATTATGGAGAGGACTTTTATGAAACGGAGCCTGCTGACGTCATCAGTGCATTATACGACGCAGAGAACCCGTTATCTTTAGCAAAAGAGATTCAAGCCATTTACCACCACTCATTTGAGCAGCTTCTTCCGATAGAGAGCTGTCAAGATATAGCGAATCAGCTTTTTGTCATAAGAGACAGCAGCTTCTGCTCACGCTAAGACAGGCTGAAATTGCCGATTTGATCAGACACAAAGACCGGATTTTCCTCAGGAATGAGGTGCCCGGTTTTTTTTAATGCATGTAAGGTCGAGTGCGGCAAATCTTTGTGCAGTCTTTCGCCTACTTGAATGGGAACGATCCGATCCTCCTTGCCCCAAATGAGCAGCACGGGTGTCTCCATTTTTTTTAGGACATCTGACGTCAAATCACCTTCTCGGTGCCGTACCAAACGTAAAAGACCTCTAAAAATTTTATCATCAGAAAAAGGCTTTAAATATCCGTCCACCATCTCTTGATCAATAATCGAATGATCATGCACAACAGCGGTTAAATTTTTCATAATGCCTTGCTTTAAAAGCTGTCTTTTTAGAAATAGATAAAAATAAGGAATATAAGTGCTGTAAACAAGCGATCTTTTGGACTTATTCAAATACCCTGAGCTGCATAAAAGTACCGCCTTTTCAAATAGGTCTGGGCGTTCAGAGGCAGCGTATAAGGCAATTTGTCCGCCCATTGAATGACCGACTAGAATCGCATGCTGAATCTGCAAGTAACCGGCTAGTTCAATAATGATTTTGCCCATGTTGCGATAGCTGTAGATAAAGGTATTCGACTTCTCGGACTGCCCAAATGGAGGCAGATCGATCGCAATTAAATTGAAATCTTGTTTCAGAAGCGGGATGAGCTTTCGATAGCTGAAAGTAGAAGAGAAGAGACCGTGAATTAAGATCAATGTCTTCTTTCCCACATTTGGATAGTGTTCGTAATAGATATCTAAACCGAATTTACTTTTCATATAAGCTGGCTGTACAATGTCCACACTCATCACTCCGTTACTTGATACTCACTCTCTGTTAGGTGACTGTATTGTACCCTAAAAAGTGGATTTCAAGCTACGATTAGAATCTTTTCCCTGCTTAGCATAATGGGAAAAACGTGCTATAATGTTCAGAAGATTTTTTAAAACTAGCTTTTACAATCAGAGGTGTGAAATCAAATGAAACTAACAGAAAAAGAAACTGAAATATTAGAGATTTTAGATGAAAACAGCCGTGCCGATTTAAATACAATTGCGAAAATGGCAGGTGTGACAGCAGAAGAAGCCGAAGCCATTATTCAAAAACTTGAAGATCAAAAAGTCATTATTGATTATTCGACCATGATTGACTGGCGTAAAGTGGATGGTCACGAAGGCGTCACAGCCATGATTGATGTGAAAGTGACACCGAAAAGAGGTGTCGGATTTGATGAAATTGCTGAACGCATTTACAGGTTTCAGGAAGTGGAGTCTGTGTATTTAATGTCAGGTGTATATGATCTATCTGTTGTGATCCGCGGGAGATCCATGTCTGACATTGCCCGCTTCGTATCTGAAAAATTATCGACACTTGATTCCGTTGTTTCAACAACTACCCACTTCATTTTGAAAAGATATAAACATGATGGGAAAGTGTTTGAAACAGGAGACGATGACAAAAGAATCGTGGTGTCTCCTTAAATGAAAAAGTCTTATTTATCTGAAACGGTACAAAGCATTCAGCCGTCAGGTATTCGGAAATTTTTTGATCTCGCAGCCACAATGGAAGGGGTTATTTCCCTTGGTGTCGGCGAACCAGATTTCGTGACAGCTTGGAATGTCAGAGAAGCAAGCATTATGTCATTAGAACAAGGGCTTACCTCTTATACGGCGAATGCAGGTCTGTTATCTTTGCGAAAAGAACTGAGCCACTATTTATATAAGCGGTTTCACATCGATTACAGTCCTGAAGAAGAACTCATTATTACGGTAGGCGGAAGCCAGGCTCTTGATTTGGCCTTTCGCGCAATTTTAAACGGCGGCGATGAAGTGATCATTCCAGAGCCTTGTTTTGTAGCATACGGGGCACTTACGACACTTGCAGGCGGAGTACCTGTCTATTTAAGTACATCGGCTGAAAAAGATTTCAAAGCAGATTCTGCTGATCTTCGCACGAAGCTGACACCGAAAACAAAAGCCATTTTACTGTGCTCTCCATCAAATCCAACAGGATCTGTTTACTCAAAGGAAGAGCTCGAAGATATTGCCCAATTTGCAAAAGAGCATGACCTTTTAATCATCACTGATGAAATTTATGCTGAACTGACGTACGATGAAGCTTTTACAAGCGTTGCGGCGATTCAAGATATGAAGGAAAGAACGATCTTGATTTCAGGCTTTTCAAAAGGATTTGCTATGACAGGCTGGCGCTTAGGATATGTGGCAGCACCACCTGTCCTGCGCGATGCCATGCTGAAAATACATCAATATTCTATGATGTGTGCTCCGGCTATGGCACAATATGCGGCAGAAGAAGCACTGAAAAATGGACTTGAAGATGTAGAGAAAATGAAGAAAAGCTACAGAAGACGCCGTAATTTGTTTGTTGGCTCCCTCAATGAACTAGGACTGACATGTCATCAGCCAAACGGAGCGTTTTACGCTTTCCCATCCATTAAAAGCACGGGCATGACCTCAGAACAATTTGCTGAGGAGTTGCTGCTAAGCGAAAAAGTAGCAGTTGTCCCTGGAAATGTATTCGGTCCAAGCGGTGAAGGTCATATTCGCTGTTCATATGCTTCGTCACTCGACCATCTTCAGGAAGCACTATCAAGAATCCAGCGCTTCTTGCAAGATAGACAAGTGAAAAAAGAAGCACCGGTCATTTTAAAATAAAAAAAGGCATGAGTCCATATGGATTCATGCCTCTCAAATTAGGGGGGAATACTAGAAAGCATTCTTGTTTTCAGGTATTCCCCCTTTTGATATCATCTAAACCCTTTTAAAAAATATTTTGCGTAACTGGCCGTTCTATGATATAGTTTTTAATTGCGTATAAACGAATATTAAAACATTTATTTAGGAGTTGTTATCATGGCGACAAAGTTTGAAGTAGGCAGTGTTTACACTGGTAAAGTAACAGGATTACAAGCGTATGGTGCGTTTGTTGCATTAGATGAAGAAACTCAAGGACTTGTGCATATTTCTGAAGTAACGCATGGCTTCGTAAAAGACATCAACGAGCATCTTTCAATTGGTGACGAAGTTCAAGTGAAAGTTCTTTCTGTTGATGAAAAAGCTGGTAAAATCAGCCTTTCTATCCGTGCTACACAAGAAGCACCTGAAAGAAAAGAAAGTAAACCAAAGAAACAAAGACCACAGCAAGTGAAAGAAGAAGCTGCTACGCCACAAGGTTTCAATACACTTAAAGATAAACTTGAAGAGTGGATTGAGCAATCTAACCGTAAAGACTTAATCAAGAAATAAAAAAAGCACCGCTTCAAACGGTGCCTTAGGCTGCCTCATGGGCAGCCTTTTTTATGTCTTTTTGTTTAGCGAACCTCTGGATTCGGCTCGTCACGGACAGCTTGTTCACTTGGCTTGAACAATAGACCAAGATTGACAAGACCTGCAATTCCAACAAGACCATAAATAATACGTGATAATGCAGAACCTTGACCGCCAAAGATCGCTGCTACTAAGTCAAATTGAAAAAAGCCGATTAGTCCCCAGTTAATAGCACCAATAATCGTGAGCACGAGGGCAATACGTTGAATAGCACTCATCGTGATTCCTCCTTTCGCTACAGCATCAATACATTTATATTTTGCAGATTTTCAGCCAAACTATGCGTAAGAAAATGGATTAAAAGCAAATTACTTTACTTTTGGAATGAATGAGGCGCATAATGTAGCGCGAGGAGGAGATCACATGGATCGATTTACTTATTGGAACCCAACGAAATTAATGTTTGGAAAGGGAGAAGTTTCAGCCCTTTCAGATGAACTCAAACACTACGGAAAAAACGTATTGCTCGTATATGGTGGAGGCAGTATTAAACGAAACGGCCTTTATGATCAAGTTGTCAGCATTTTAAAAGAATCAGGAGCTGCAATCACTGAACTTGCTGGGGTTGAGCCGAACCCGCGCTTAACAACGGTAAGAAAAGGGGTTGAGCTTTGCAAAGAGAACCAAGTTGATTTTATTTTGGCAGTCGGCGGCGGAAGTGTCATTGATGCAACGAAAGCGATCGCAGCTGGTGCGAAGTACGATGGAGATGCTTGGGATATCGTCACTCGAAAGCATGTCCCAATGGAAGCCATCCCATTCGGTACTGTTTTAACACTTGCCGCAACAGGCTCTGAAATGAACTCTGGATCCGTCATCACAAACTGGGAAACAAATGAGAAATATGGCTGGGGCAGTCCAGCAGTCTTCCCTAAATTCTCTATTCTTGATCCAGTAAACACATTCACTGTTCCGAAAAATCACACGATTTATGGAATGGTCGACATGATGTCACACGTGTTTGAACAATATTTCCATCACACTGAAAATACACCTTATCAAGATCGTATGTGTGAAGGACTTCTACGTACCGTCATTGAAACGGCGCCGAAGTTGATCAACGATCTAGAGAACTATGAGCTGCGTGAAACCATCTTATTCACTGGTACAATTGCACTAAATGGAATGCTTTCAATGGGCGCACGTGGTGACTGGGCATCTCACAATATTGAGCATGCAGTATCTGCTGTCTATGATATTCCTCATGCAGGCGGACTTGCGATCTTGTTCCCGAACTGGATGAAGCATGTCATTCAAGAAAATCCAGCCCGCTTTAAGCAATTAGCGGTGCGTGTATTCGATGTGGACCCTGCGGGCAAAACAGACGAAGAAGTAGGCTTAGAAGGTATCGAAAAACTGTCTGCTTTCTGGACGAGCCTAGGTGCACCAAGCCGTTTAGCTGATTATGATATCAACGATGAGAAAATTGATTTAATTGCAGACCGTGCAATGGCACGCGGTGAATTTGGTCAATTTAAAAAGCTAAACAAAGAAGATGTCCTAGCCATTTTGAACGCTTCTTTATAATCGAACAACAAAAGATAGCTGCTTACGAGCAGTTATCTCAGCGTGTAGACAAACCCTCGCATTCGTTGTCAGTCCTGCGCGCTGGTGCTCACGAATGTCAAATTCGCTCCGCGCCAGTGCTCGTTCTTCCTAGACTGCAAAGGTTTTCTATCACGCTGAAAAGAAGACAAAGGATTAAAATAAACTTCATTTTAGCCCTTTGTCAACAATCTAAGATAGCTGCTTTCGAGCAGTTATCTTTTTTTGAGTTCGACGTGTACTTATGTTACAGTAGTCTTTCATGTTTTTGGATATATTCGTCATAAGGAGATGTTGTAATAGATGGAGAACTTTATTTACTATAATCCAACGAAATTAATGTTTGGAAAAGGACAACTAGAAGGACTCAAAAGCGAACTTGCTCGTTATGGGAAACGAGTGTTACTTGTATATGGCGGAGGCAGCATTAAGAAAAATGGTCTTTATGACAATGTCATCAGCGCGTTAAATGAAGCAGAAGCTGAAGTATTTGAGCTGTCTGGCGTTGAACCGAACCCTCGCCTCACAACAGTGAAAAAGGGAATCGACATTTGCCAAAAGGAAAAAATTGATTTCTTATTAGCAGTTGGAGGCGGAAGTGTCATCGACTGTACAAAAGCGATTGCAGCTGGAGCAGAGTATGAAGGTGATGTTTGGGATATTATCTCAAAGAAAACAACTGCTCAAAAAGCATTGCCGTTTGGCACAGTGCTGACGCTTGCGGCGACAGGTTCAGAAATGAACCCAGACTCTGTGATCACAAACTGGGAAACGAATGAAAAATATGTGTGGGGCAGTTCAGTAACTCACCCTGCCTTTTCTATTCTAGACCCTGAGCATACGTATTCTGTCCCAGAAAACCAGACTGTTTATGGAATGGTCGATATGATGAGCCATGTCTTCGAGCAATACTTCCATAATGTAAAAAACACGCCTTTACAGGATCGGATGTGTTTTGCTGTTCTTCAAACGGTGATCGAGACAGCACCAAAACTGCTTGAAGACTTACAAAACTATGAGCATCGCGAAACCATTCTTTATGCAGGAACCATTGCTTTAAATGGTACGCTGCAAATGGGCTACTTTGGCGACTGGGCGTCTCATACGATTGAGCATGCTGTATCGGCTGTTTATGACATTCCGCATGCAGGTGGACTTGCGATCCTCTTCCCAAATTGGATGCGCCATACACTCGATCATAATGTGGAACGTTTTAAACATCTCATGCTGAGCATGTTTGACATCGAGACAGAAGGAAAATCAGATCGTGACATCGCATTAGAAGGAATCGATAAGCTGTCAGCCTTCTGGACAAGCCTAGGTGCACCAAGCCGTTTAGCTGATTATGACATTGGTGAAGAGCAACTAGACACAATTGCCGACATTGCAGCGAAAGAAATGGAATACGGTGGTTTTGGTAACTTTATGAAATTAAACCGTGATGACATTCTATCTATTTTGAAAGCCTCTTTATAATTCGGATTGCCGCTTCTCTTCATGAGCAGCGGCTTTTTGCTGCACCAGTGACGATCACTTGATTTCAATAGCTAGTTCCGCTAAAGTGAAAGAGACAGAACTAACGTAATGGAGGGCTTACAAGCGATGACACATATTCAATTTGACTACTCGAAAGCGTTACCTTTCTTTCAAGAGCATGAGCTTACATATTTAAAAGATTTTGTGAAGGTGGCCCATCATAATATTCATGAGCAAACGGGTGCAGGCAGTGATTATTTAGGCTGGGTTGACTTGCCTAAGCAATATGATCGCGAAGAATTTGCCCGTATTAAAAAAAGTGCAGAAAAGATTAAGTCTGATTCTGATGTTTTACTCGTTGTAGGAATCGGCGGCTCTTATCTTGGCGCACGTGCGGCGATTGAATTTTTGAACCATTCTTTCTATAACACTTTACCAAAAGGCAAACGCAAGACACCGCAAATCATTTTCATTGGTAACAACATCAGTTCTTCTTATTTAACAGATGTGATGGATCTGCTGGAAGATGCAGATTTCTCCATTAACGTGATTTCAAAATCTGGAACAACAACAGAGCCAGCCATTGCGTTCCGCATCTTTAAAAAGCTCCTCATTGAGAAATATGGTGCTGAAGAAACGAAAAAACGTATTTATGCGACAACTGACAAAGCACGCGGGGCACTCAAAACATTAGCAAACGAAGAAGGCTATGAATCATTTATCATCCCTGATGATGTAGGTGGGCGTTATTCCGTTTTAACGGCAGTTGGTCTATTGCCAATCGCTGTGAGTGGAGCAGACATTGATCAAATGATGGAAGGTGCTGCGAAAGCAAGCGAAGACTTCGCTTCATCTGAGCTGTCAGAAAATGCGGCTTATCAATATGCTGTAGTCCGTAATGTCCTTTACAATAAAGGCAGAACAATTGAAATGCTGATTAACTATGAGCCAGGCCTACAATATTTCGCAGAATGGTGGAAGCAATTATTCGGCGAAAGTGAAGGGAAAGATGAAAAAGGGATCTATCCTTCTTCTGCCAACTTCTCAACCGATCTTCATTCACTTGGTCAATATGTGCAAGAGGGAAGAAGAGACTTGTTTGAAACAATCGTGAATGTAGACAAGCCTCGACATGAGCTTGTAATTGAAACAGAAGAACAAGACCTTGATGGCTTAAACTATCTAGCAGGAAAAACGGTCGATTTCGTCAATAAAAAAGCATTTGAAGGGACAATGCTTGCCCATACTGATGGGAAAGTACCGAACCTGATTGTCACCATTCCTGAGATGGATGCTTATACATTCGGATATCTCGTGTACTTCTTCGAGAAAGCATGTGCGATGTCTGGTTATTTACTAGGCGTCAACCCATTCGATCAGCCTGGTGTAGAAGCTTATAAAGTGAATATGTTTGCTTTATTAGGAAAACCGGGCTTCGAAGAGAAAAAGGCAGAGCTTGAAAGCCGTCTAAAACAATCATAAGAACGACAAGGGACACCTTTTGATAAAGGTGTGCCTTTTTTGTTTTCTTATGGTTCATGTGTAAGCTTCCCCATGCTTTGTACATAGAATAATGAGTGGAGGAGAGTGAAGAATCGATGAGAACGAATCATATTTATATTCACGATATTTCTGGTCAGGCGATCGTCAACTTTGGCAATGTTGGACGCATTTGTCCGATGAGTGCTGTGAAGGATACAGAAGGCGCTGGCAGTGCGAATGAGACCAATCCATCTTTCAATCAAAGCTTATTCGATGCCGCTTTTACAAACAATGTGCAAATGACGAAAGGAAGATGCATGAATTCCTCTCTTTAACGAACCCTAAGCAAAAAGGAGGGTTTCGTATGATTCATGTACCATCCAGGCTGACTGGTGAAAGCTTTTCACTATATCATTTGGAAGAAACCATGAAGCCGCTCGGCTACGTCATTAATGGCAATTGGGATTATGATCACGGGTATTTTGATTATAAAATTGATAACCGTGATGGCTATACCTTTCTCAGAGTTCCTTTTACAGCCGAGAAAGGACAGCTGGATCAGCCAGGTGTTGTGGTGAAAGTGGGACATCCATTTCTCTTAAAGCATGTATATCAAGACAAATTAGATGACCATGCGATGGTTGGAAATGTGGGAGCATCCTTTAACCAATTCCAAGAACCAAAAGAGAAAGATGGAGATGTATCAAAAGCTTATACTGAGATTGGCTTTTCACTCGTCAAGGAATTAGAAGATGCACTGCTTTAAAGGCTGATCAGCTCATCCTCTGGATGAAGCTCATATCCAAAGGGAGGATTCATCATGGGTCCTTCTTTTTTTTGTACGCCTACGATGATCACATGATGCTCTAGAAAGTGATGGAGCACTGTTAAGAACGTTTCTCCCGCTAATGAAGCTGGTACAGGAATGATGGTGACATGTTTATGCAGTGTCATATTTCGTTTTTTCTTTAACGTCATGAGCTGTTCCTTTAAAAGAAAATGTTCGACCATTAAATGATTCACAGCATCAGATGTATGGATGACTTGATTGGCTCCAGCACGCTCGGCATTTTTCACGTAACGATCTGTTAAAATCTCAATTAGGCAGTATAACGAAGGATTTAATCCTTTTGCTGCGAGCAATGTTAAGACACTCTGCATATCGGCTGTCAATTCATTTTCATGCTGATCTGCGGTAATCATGAGTGTATCTGCGCCTGTAATATTGGCTTTGCGAAGTGTGACATCTTCCGTACCATGTCCTTTAATAAAATGAACATTTTCTAAAAGAGGCCCTTCCTTCAAGGAGTCATCAATCAGTACAATCGGCATGGCTGGATCAATTGTTTGAAACGATTGAAGCAGTTTGCTCGTTTTCTCATTCCAGCCGACGATAATCAGGTGCCCTTTTCCCTTAAAAGTAACTTTCCCCTCTACATAATGGTGCTGCTTGCTAAACACAGCGGCAGCAAGCGTGGCGAAGTAAGCCGTGACAAAGCTTGCACCGATAAAAATGAGAGCCATACCAGCCACTTGTCCAGGCATGGTTTGCGGCACAAAATCACCGTATCCAACAGTAGAGATTGTAATGAGCGCCCACCAGATCCCATCAAAGATCGTATGGTACTGCTTTGGTTCAACTAAAACGATTAATTGACCAAAAAAGAGAAGTATGAAACAAATGATGATGGCAATGCGAAGATAAAGAGGCCACCTTAGCCAAGCGATAAAGATACGGTTTGATTTCATCGGACTCTTCCTTTCAGGAGACTGCTAATGTCAGTATGCCCGATTGAGGAACATTTTTTCATCTTCGTCATGTATTGAAATAGATCCCATATCTTAAAATAAGAGAGGAGAAGGAGGGATTCGAATGTCGTTCGTTCAAAAGACCGTACTTCTTTTTATCGGCGCCCACTTTTTGTCATCTGCTGTGATCTTGCTTGTGTTTGACTTAAATGCTGTGAATCATTTCATGAATGATTTCTCGTGGCTGCGTTTTTTTCAAGACCTATACGGAACGGTGACCTTTTATACAGCATGCTTAGGTGTGTTCTTCTTTTTCATTGGCGCTGTCCTCCCCCTTAAAAAGACCTAGTGCTTTTTGCTGTACACGTTACATAAAAGTCATTAAAATTGTAAATAAATATATAAAATAAAAAGGAAGCTGATGAGCATGCTGTTTTTTTATTTTTTAACATTTGCCGCATTGGGATTGTCATTTTGGGCACAATTTAAAGTGAAGAATAATTTTGAAAAGTATTCAAAGGTCGAGGCAGCCAGTATGAAAACAGGCGCTGAAACCGCTCGATATATTTTAGATCGCAACGGGTTATACGACGTGCCTGTTGAACCGGTAAGAGGAACTTTGACTGATCATTACGACCCGACGCAGCGTGTGGTTCGTTTATCTGAACCAGTGTACTACGGCCATTCGATTTCGGCCATTTCAGTCGCATCACACGAGGTCGGACATGCCTTGCAGCATCAGGAATCCTATGGTGCGCTTGTCTTGAGACATAAGATATTCCCTGTCGTGAACTTTGCATCTGGTGTTGCCCCGCTTTTATTTCTGGGTGGATTATTGCTAGGCAGCCTTAACTTAATCGGGCTTGGGATCATTTTGTTCTCAGCGGCTGTGTTCTTTCAGCTTGTCACATTGCCTGTCGAGTTTAATGCAAGTTCTCGTGCAAAAGATATCATTGTTTCAGAAGGAATCATTAGAAGCAGTGAAGAAAGAGGTGTGAACAAGGTATTAAATGCTGCAGCTCTAACGTACGTAGCAGCAGCTCTTGTCTCCCTGTTTGAATTGCTTCGTTTTGTAATGAT
This sequence comes from Bacillus pumilus, assembly GCF_024498355.1. Lineage (GTDB taxonomy): Bacteria > Bacillota > Bacilli > Bacillales > Bacillaceae > Bacillus > Bacillus pumilus_P. Next base: position 2,749,955 of record NZ_CP101833.1, on the reverse strand, counting down.
CTTCCTAAATGGCCGTAATGATTAATTGACGCCAGAGGAGGTGAGCCCTTACCAATGTTAGGTAAGGGTTTTTTTGTACATTTTAAACGTATTTTTAGTCATATTACTCATTGCTGCGACAGCATTTTTTGTTGTCACTGAATTTGCGATTGTGAAAATTAGAGGCTCCAAAATCAATCAGCTGATCGAAAGCGGTGATAAGAGAGCCATCCATGTTCAAAAACTCATTTCAAATCTCGACGAATATTTATCCGCTTGTCAGCTGGGGATTACCATCACTGCATTAGGCTTAGGGTGGTTAGGAGAGCCGACGGTGGAGCATTTCCTGCATCCGCTTTTTGAAAAATTAGAGCTTCATTCCGCATTGACAGACATCTTATCGTTTATCATCGCATTTGTGATCATTACGTTTTTACATGTCGTCGTTGGAGAACTGGCGCCTAAAACGATTGCCATTCAAAAGGCAGAGGCCGTCAGTCTTGTGACAGCAAAACCACTGATTTTTTTCTATAAAGTCATGTACCCGTTTATTAAAGCATTAAATGGGGCTGCGCGAGGCATTGTGAAATTATTTGGTTTTCATTCTGTCAAAGAACATGAAGTGGCGATTAGTGAGGAAGAATTGCGTCTCATTTTATCTGAAAGCTACGAGAAGGGCGAGATCAACCAATCTGAATATAAATATGTGAATAAAATATTTGAATTTGATAACCGAGTGGCGAGAGAGATCATGATTCCTCGCACAGAAATCTCAGCCATCGACATTGAGCAGACGCTTGAGGATATCACGCATTATATGCTGAACGAAAGGTACACACGCTATCCTGTCATCAAAGAAGACAAAGATCACGTGATTGGTGTCATCAACAGCAAAGATGTATTTAAAGCAAGCTTCCTGAATCAAGAGGTTTCCATTGATGACTTAATGCGTCCGGTGATTCGGGTGATTGAAAGTACCCCTGTTCAAGAATTGCTTATTTTGATGCAAAAGGAACGGATCCATATGTCGATGCTTGTAGACGAATACGGCGGAACAGCGGGACTCGTCACAGTAGAAGACATATTAGAGGAAATTGTGGGAGAGATTCGGGACGAATATGACCAGGATGAGACTCCGCATATTGTCAAAAAAGGGGACTTCCACTATGTGATGGATGGGAAAGCCTTGATTGATGAAGTAAACGATTTATTGGATTTAGCCATTGAAAATGATGATGTCGATACGATTGCTGGCTGGATGATGACGCATAAATTCGATATTGAGATTGGAGATACGATTGAAGCAGAAGGCTGTGAATTTAAAATCTTAGAGGCAGAAGACCATCATATTCGTACCATTGAAATAAAAAAGATTCACTTTTTCTAAAAACCTCGGAGCTCTTGACGAGGTTTTTTTGCTTGGTAAACTTTAGGTGAGGGGATCGTCTGCCTATTGTCAGAGATTTGTTTCACATAAAAAGGGTATGGTTTTATAGAAATGACAAAAAGGAGCAGCTCATATGAAAAAAATCGATTTACAAACAGACAGACGCGATGACATGATAGACGTCACGCACGAAGTCCATCAATATGTCCGGGAAACCGGCATCCAATACGGAACCGTCATTGTCTATTGTCCACATACGACAGCAGGGATCACTATTAATGAAAATGCGGACCCAGATGTCAAACGAGATATGCTGCGCCGGCTTGACGAAGTCTTTCCGTGGGAACATCCAAAGGATCGGCACATGGAAGGAAATACAGCAGCACACATGAAAGCCAGTTATATGGGCGCATCTCAGCATGTTCTCATCAATTACGGTGATCTTGTGCTTGGAACATGGCAGGGAATATATTTTTGTGAGTTTGACGGGCCAAGGCATCGGCATTTTTATGTTCAGGTGTCATCAAACAAGTGAGGTGGGGAAATAGATGGGGGAATTCACAGCGTTACTTCAAATCAAACATGGGATCATCCAGGCGCCAATGGCAGGAGGCGCCGTGACGCCGCAGCTCGCAGCAGCTGTTTCACAGTATGGGGGGCTTGGCAGCTTAGCAAGTGGTTATGTGCAGCCTGAAAACATGAGACAGCAAATCAGACAGGTCAAACAGCTCACATCCCGTCCATTTCAGGTCAATGTCTTTGTGCCAGAACCAATTCCAGATGTAAAACAAGAGGATGTGGCATTTTGGAAAAAGCGGCTGCCTGTATTACCAAAAACGCATATGATGCCTAGCGAAGAGGAATTATGGGCTGATTTTGAACAGAAAATCAACATTCTTCAAGAAGAAGATGTGCCAATTCTTTCATTTACATTCGCCTGTCCAGATGAACAAACGATTCATCGCTTAAAACAAAAGGGGATCTTTTTAATCGGAACGGCCACAACAAAAGAGGAAGCACTGCTTTTAGAGGAAAAAGGAATGGATGCCATTGTCCTGCAAGGAAGTGAAGCAGGGGGACACCGCGGCACCTTTTTACCATCAAAAGGAGATGCCTTGCAGGGATTGATCAGTCTGATTTCTGACGTCAAACAGATATGTCATGTGCCTCTGATCGCCGCAGGGGGCATCACGAATCGAGCAGGTGTGAAAGCAGCCCTGGAGCTTGGAGCGGATGCCGTTCAAATCGGTACACGATTTTTAGCCAGTCAGGAAAGCGCTGCAACGGAAGTGTACAAAAAGGCCATTTTACAGGCAGAAGGCAGTGAAACAAAGGTCACAAGGCTTTTTTCTGGGAAAAGAGCAAGAGGCATTGTGAATCAGTGGATGGAGGCAGAAAAGCCGCATGAAGATAAGGTTCTTCCCTATCCAGTACAGCATGGATGGACAACGCCTATGCGAAAAGCGGCAGCCGCTGCGGGAAACCCTGAGCAAATGGCTCTTTGGGCAGGACAGGGCGTTGGCCGCATTCATTCAATTTTAACCGTTGAAGACATCATGCACGAACTCACGCAGACATAAATTCATGAGGGGGGTGTGACAGGATAGACATCTTAAAACATTCGTACCGGAAAAAAGGACAAATCGAATTTGTATTTGATGATTTTCCGCACTCTCCTGCCGTCCTTACCCCCATTCGTCATTACTATTTTGCTCGTTACGTGAAATGGAGCCGCCACGACCCTCCGGTCACAAGAAACGATCTAGAAGAAATGGAGATCCTTGCGAACACGATGCTTGGCACGCTCCAAGATTATCGCAAACGCAAGGCATACAAAGGCCCCTTGTCATAACCAATAGACAAGAGGCCTTTTTTAGCTGCCGAACATTTGCCTGAGATAGATGACATCCATCCGGGTGGTCTGCGGCAATAAATAAGCGGATTGAACAGCACCTGGCCGCCTTCTGTTGTTTAATTTGTCGATCATTTCTGCTGCTGTTAAAATGCCAAGCCCATGTCCGTAATATTGATCTTCTCCTAAGTAAATGACATTTTCCCCGCGCCATTGTGACTGCTGATAGCTAAACTCCGGATTCTCGAAATATAAACAATCTCCGTAAATAAAGTCATTTCCACGTTCTGTATAAATCGACAATGTATCATAATGCCAGTCATACAGTGTTAAACTTCGAAGCCTTCGATTGAACTTCTCGTCTCCTACCGTTTGCAGGACCCCCATATAAAATACAATGACTATCGCCGTTGCACATTCAAACGCATATTTTGAGCCATTTTCAAAAATGTCTTTGATCCCTCTAGATGGTTCAACTTGATAGCGCAGTTCTAGTGCTCCTGCCTCTGATACACGCCAAAATGCGTCATTTGCACGAGACCTTTGAAAGACGGCAAATGAGGCACCACTTTTATGCAAATCTCTTGCGGCATTCATAATGTTCGATCTTAAGGTCACCTCAAATAACAAATCTGATGCTTGCCTATAGCGGAACGTATCATTTGAAGCTTGTAACTGCATCAAAATGATTCGCTTTTGTCCCTCTAGCTGAAACGATGCCAGCTGATCATTTGTCACTGGCTGTCCTGAAAGGATAATCATATGAAAATCGCCCCCTTTTGTATTAGCGTATGCGCGATGCTTGGGCAAGGAATCAATTAGTGAAAATAAACAAAAAGGCATCCTTTTTATTTGAAAAACATGAAAATAATATGAAGTTGTCCGATATAAAACATAACGTTTAAAAGGAGGAAAACCATGAAAAGTGCAATAAAATGGTTGAAAAAACCATCGATTTCAAAGAGACTGATTATTTCATTCACACTTGTTCTCGTCTTACCAATCATTACACTAAGTGCGATTTCATATCAGATTGCCAAACAAGAATTAGATCATGAAATCATGTACGGAGCGAATGCAAGAGTCAATGAGCTGAATGACTTGATCGAGCAAAAGCTTTTGAACAAAGAAAACGCGGTGAAACTCTTTACCGAAACGTCCACTGCAAACGACTTTAAAAAGAAAAACCAGCATGAACTTTATGAGCATTTTGAGATATACAGCAAAATCAATGAAGAAGACGTAGTTGGTTTTTATGCAGCAAGTAAAAAGCGTGATTTCGTTCAGTTTCCTAAAGTAGATATGCCAAAAGGCTATGATCCAACAACACGCGATTGGTATCAACAAGCAATGCAGGATGAAAAAGGTGAACCTGTTGTCACCAATCCATACATCTCTGCTACAACAAATGGCATGGTTGTCACGATCGCTCAGCGCCTGAAGGACGGGTCGGGAGCCATCGGGATCGATATCGATGTTCAGGACATTGTTGATAAAATAAAGGAAATTAAAATTGGACGAGAAGGTTATCCAATTATTGCAAATAAAAACAAACAAATTGTGGCTCATCCAGAAGAAAAATCAGGCTCTAAGGTCACAGGAAATATTTCATCTATCCTTTACAGCGGCAAAGAAGGAAATGCAACTTATGAGAATAAAGGAGAGCAAAAGCGTCTCGTTTTTGTCACGAATGATTTAACAGGTTGGAAAATTGCTGGAACGATGTTTGTATCAGAAACAGAAGAAGCAGCACTGCCAGTTTGGAATTCTGCCATTATTCTTTTAATTTCTTCATTTATCCTTGGCGGCATCGCAATCTTCTTCATCGTTCGCTCCATCACAATTGGGCTTAGAAAGCTGGTTGATTTCTCAAACAAAGTGAGTGAAGGCGATTTAACCGAAACTCTTGAAACCAAATCGAAGGATGAAATAGGGGATCTGACAAGAAGCTTTAGCAAGATGAGTGAATCCCTTCGCGAAGTCATCCGAGCTGTACAACATTCTGTCGACAATGTGGCTTCTGCTTCAGAGGAGCTGACCGCAAGTGCCAGCCAAACGAGTCAAGCAACAGAGCATATCACGATGTCGATTGAACAATTTTCAAATGGAAATGAAGCGCAAAACGAGAAATTCGAATCTAGTACGAATCAGCTTGTGGCGATGAATGAAGGATTACAAGGCATGTCACATACCTCATCAGAAGTGGCTGCTGTCTCACTTCAATCGACAGAGGCTGCTGGTCAAGGCGGCCGCATTGTTGAAAGCACAGCCAACCAAATGAAACATATCGATACATCTGTACAAGAAGCAGAACAAGTCATGAAAGAATTAGAATACAAATCTAAAGATATTACGAGTATTTTAAATGTGATTAACGGCATTGCGGATCAAACGAATTTACTTGCGCTTAATGCAGCAATCGAAGCAGCAAGAGCAGGTGAATCGGGGCGCGGCTTCTCCGTCGTTGCAGAGGAAGTGAGAAAACTAGCTGTCCAATCCGCAGATTCAGCGAAAGAAATTGAAAAGCTGATCCAAGAAATTGTGTTAGAAATTGCTAAATCTCAAGATATGTTCAAAACGGTCAATCGAGAAGTAAATGCAGGACTCGGCATGACAGAAGAGGCAAAAGAAAGCTTCCAGAACATTTATGAGGCGGCAGAAGGAATGTCGAAAAAACTGACCCAATTAAACGATACGGCGATTGACCTATCGAGCGGTTCAAAGCTTGTGTCACAAGCCATGCAGGAGATTCGTCAAGTCTCAAGGGAAAGCGGAGCGAACATTCAAGACATTGCTGCTTCTGCTGAACAGCAGCTGGCATCTATGGAAGAAATTACGTCCTCTTCTGTGACACTTGCAAATATGGCAGAGGAACTAAAAGAGTTAACAAGTCAATTTAAAATCAATTAAAAAACGATAAAAAAATATCCAGAATTGTCTGGGTATTTTTTTTATTTTTAAACGTCATTTCCAGTCTCTAAAAATATACCTTTTATCCGATAATAACTTTAGAGAAGTAAAGGGGGAAAGATAAAATGGGAAAAATGATCCAATGGTTCAAAAAACCATCCATTTCAAAAAAATTAATCATTGCCTTTTTGGTAGTCCTTATCCTACCAACCGTCGCACTGACAATTAGTGCGTTTTTCACATCAAAGACAGAGCTAGACAAACAGATTATGGGCAGTGCTATGAGTCAGGTCAATGCATTTGATACTTTAATCAATGAGAATATTGGAAACAAAGCAGATGCTGTGACACTGTTTACAGACTCTCTCAAAGCTTCTAATCTTCAAGAAAAAAATAGAAATGCGACCATTAAAGAATTGCAGCAATATGGAAAAATTAATGAAAAAGATGTTTCTGCTATCTATGCAGGCTCTGAAAAGGGATTGTTCATGCAATACCCAGTTCAAAAGATGCCTGATGGCTACGATCCAAGAGAGCGGCCATGGTATCAAGAGGCGCTCAATGCAGAAAGCGGCAAACAAGTCATCACAAAACCATACTTAGCAGCATCCACAGGTAAAATGGTCATCACCATTGCTCAAAAAATGAAAGATGGTTCAGGTGTCATCGGGCTTGATATGGAAATTGACAGCCTGCTTCAAAAATTAAAAGAAATCAAAATTGGACAAAAAGGCTATGCCTTCATCATGGAAAAGGATAAAACCGTTCTAGCAGATCCAACCCAAAAGCCAGGAAGTCAAGTCAACGAAAATCTAGCGAATATTATTTTTAAAAACAAAGAAGGAAGCGGCAGCTACTCGCTCAAAGGAACAGATAAAAAGGTTGCGTATGTGACTAATGAATTAACCGGCTGGAAAATCGGTGGAACGATGCTCGTATCAGAGGTAGAAGATGCGGCAAAGCCAGTTTTCCATACAGCCATTATCGTGTTCAGTGTGACACTTATCGTAGCAGGAACCCTCATCTTCTTTATCGTCCGCTCTATATCAAAGAGATTATCCAACCTTGCCCGCTTCTCGAAAAAAGTCAGCAATGGTGATTTGCGTGATAAGCTTAAGATCCAATCAGATGACGAAATTGGACAAGTTGGTAAAGGCTTTAATACGATGATTGACTCATTAAGATCACTCATTGGTGCTGTTCAAACCTCAGTCGAAAATGTCGCTTCTTCATCAGAAGAACTGACCGCCAGCGCAGGACAAACAAGTAAAGCAACAGAGCATATCACATTAGCCATTGAACAATTCTCCAGCGGAAATGAAAGCCAAAATGATAAAGTGGAATTGAGCTCAGACGAGTTAGAGGAAATGAACCGAGGCCTTCAGCACATGAATGAATCTGCTGAATCGATTACCGCTTCATCGATCAAATCAACAGATATCGCAGGGGAAGGCGGACAGCTTGTTGAAAAAACTGCTTCTCAAATGAATGTCATTGATCAGTCAGTGAAAAAAGCAGAGAATGTCATTAGTGCACTGGAAAGTAAATCAAAAGACATTACACAAATTCTCGGTGTCATCAATGGAATCGCCGATCAAACGAATTTACTTGCACTAAATGCAGCGATTGAGGCAGCAAGAGCTGGGGAATCCGGTCGAGGCTTCTCAGTTGTAGCAGAAGAAGTAAGGAAACTTGCTGTTCAATCTGCCAATTCAGCGAAAGAAATAGAGAATTTGATCAAAGAAATTGTTCAAGACATCGATGTATCACAGGAAGTATTCACTGCGGTGAATCGAGAAGTTCAATCAGGCTTAAGCTTCACTGAACAAACGAGAGGAAGCTTCCACAATATTTTCGAAATGACAAAAGAAATTTCAGATCAGCTTCAAACGATGAATCAAACAGTGGTCCAGCTTTCAAAGGGCTCTGCACATGTTTCAGAGGCTGTCCGTGAGATCGCAGACGTATCACGAGAAAGCTCCGCAAATATTCAAGACATTGCCGCCTCAGCAGAAGAGCAACTGGCATCAATGGAAGAAATCAGCTCGTCCTCTGCCACACTCTCTTCTATGGCAGAAGAATTGCGTGATTTGATTAGCAAATTTAAAGTCGAATAGACATGATGAAAAGAGCCTCCAGCTAGGAGGCTTTTTTAAATTGAATAAACCAAAAGAAATAGGCGATTATACTTATTTTGATGTTTTCCGGAACATTAGACCTTGAAAATTGATTCATATTACCTAAGAATGGAGGAGGAAGATCACAAATCATAAATCAAAAGGAGTAGGGTAATGAAAAAAATCAACTTTTTTAAGCACTTGACGATGTCGAAGAAATTAATTACTGCATTCTTAGCGATTCTCCTAGTGCCAATTCTCGTATTGGCAGCATTTTCTTATGAGGTGGCATCCAAGTCTCTCAATGATGAGATTATGTCTAGTGCTGCAAATAGTGTTAAGCAATTAAACGAACTCATTAATAAAGATGTACAGCCTAAAATTGACATTGTGTCATACTTATCCAAATCGGTGAAAAAGAATGAATTGGCCTCTAAAAACAAAGATTTACTCAAGGTGAAATTAGAGCAACTATCGGAAACTGATGAAGATGTGGTGGAAGTATTTGTTGCAGATCAAAATGGTAAACTAACAGAATATTCCAAGATCCATAAAGGCAGTGCAAAGAGCATCAAAAATGAGCCATGGTTTCAACAATCGATGGGAGATGAGAAACCCATCATTTCAGATCCTTTTATAGATAAGTCATCTGATGACCTGCTCATTACAATATCAGAACAATTAGCAGATGGTTCTGGTGTGATTGGGGTCAATATGCGATTGAACACTGTCGTAAAAGATACAAACAGCATCAAAATTGGCCAAGAAGGCTATGCCTTTGTCGCCACGTCAGATAAGCGTTATGTTGCCCATAAAACGGACAAGGCCGGGACAAAATTGACAGGTGATTTCACCGCAAAAATGTATGACAAAAAAGAAGGCAGTTTTGAATATGAATACAACGGACAGCCGAAGCAAATGTTTTTTGATACAAATGAAGCGACAGGCTGGAAGATTGCCGGGACGATGTATGTCAACGAAGTAAAGGAAGCCGCACAGCCAGTGCTCGACTTAACAATGATCATACTTGCAGCTGCAATTGTCGTAGGCGGAATGGCGATTTATTTTATTATTAAATCCATTCGAAAACCACTGATAGAGCTCTCTGAATCGGCTGAGAAAATCAGTCAGGGAGACCTTACCCAGCATATTGAGGTACGTACTCACGATGAAATCGGCAAGCTTGCGCAGAGCTTTAATGATATGTCTGCAAAGCTGAAACAAGTCATCCAAGCCGTCCAGAATTCAATTGAAAATGTGGCGGCCTCATCTGAAGAATTAACGGCAAGTGCGGGACAGACAGCCCAAGCGACCGAGCATATTACATCATCTATTGAACAGTTCTCAAACAGCACTGAACATCAAAATGATATGATTGAAAAAAGCTCAGTCCAGCTCAACGAAATGGATCGCAGCTTATCGCACATGGTCGACACCACCTCTCATATGAGGGAATCGTCGATCGAATCTAGCAAAACCGCTCAGGCTGGTGGAGAACTCGTTCAAAAAACAGCAGGTCAAATGCAGACGATTGAGCAGGCAGTGAAAGAAGCAGAGCTTGTCATTGCAGGCTTAGAGCAGAAATCAAAGGACATTACAAACATTCTAGGTGTCATCAACGGCATCGCAGACCAAACGAACCTTCTTGCCTTAAATGCAGCGATAGAAGCCGCACGAGCAGGTGAGGCAGGCAGAGGCTTCTCTGTTGTCGCAGAAGAAGTTCGCAAGCTGGCAGAGCAATCAGGAAGCTCTTCAAAAGAAATTGAAAGCCTGACGAACGAGATTGTAGAGGAAATTGAAAAATCACAAAAAATGTTTAAACAAGTAGCGGGTGAAGTTCAGTCTGGATTAAACATGACAGATGAAACAAAAGTGAGTTTTGAGAAAATCACCCATAAAACATCTGAATTGACTGAACAAATGAAACAAATGAACGGATCAGCCAAAGAGCTTTCACATGGCTCGAACGATATTTCACATGCGGTCAATCAGATCAAAGAGCTTTCACGAGAAAGCTCTGCAGGCTTCCAAGATATTGCGGCTTCTGCAGAAGAACAGCTGGCATCAATGGAAGAAATCAGCTCATCCTCTGCCACTTTATCACAGATGGCAGAAGAATTAAGAGAGCTCATTAAACAATTTAAAATGTAAGAGGTGTAGTGAAACACCTGACGTTTTGGCGTCAGGTGTTTTTCCTTTCACTGCATATAAATTGGGTATTTTGGACTTATTTAGACTTTAATAAGTTAAAAAAGTAAACAACCTAGTAGTACTTCCGATATATATACTATCTTACTAAAAGGAGTTTTCTTTTTTATGAAATTCATACAGTATTTCCGAAAGCCATCTATTTCAAAAAAGCTCGTATTCTCTTTCTTATTTATTCTCTTATGCCCAATCATTGTATTGGCATACTCGTCATATCATACTGCGAGCACCTCCTTAAATGATCAAATCATGCAAAGCGCAAAGGAAAATGTAGAGCAGCTAGATAAAAATATTACGAAGGTTGTGAAAGTGAAAACAGACGCGGCCGATTTCTTTAGTCAATGGATCACGAAGAAAAAACTCAAGCAAAAAGGAACGACTGATATTCAAGGACGCTTTGAGCAGTTCATGAGTATGAATGATGACACAGAAGGCATTTTTGTCGCTTCAAGTGATGGCAAAGTATTTTCAAGATATCCTCATAAAAAAATGCCTGCTGACTATGTCGCAACTGAGCGAGATTGGTATAAAGATGGCTGGGCGAAAAACGGTGAGCTGTCTGTTTCAGCTCCGTACCCAACCGCATCAACCGGTACTCTTGTTGTGACAATCTCTAAAAAACTAGAGGACGGATCAGGTGTCATTGCGATGAACCTAGACATTGCGAATCTAGTGAAAGAGTCAAATAGTATTAACATTGGTAAACAAGGCTATGCCTTTATCGGAAGCCCTGATCGTACCTTTGTTGCCCATCCAACGAAAAAAGCTGGGTCCAAATTATCTGGTGAGTGGTTAGAAAAACTCTATTCACAAGATAAAGGATCTATGAGTTATATGTTTGAAGGAAAAGAAAAGCAAATGGAGTTCACCACAAATAAGGCAACTGGCTGGAAGATTGTCGGTACAATGTTTGTAAGTGAAGTAGAAGAAGCTGCGCAGCCAGTCTTTAACATGGCCACCATTATTTTAGCCGGCGCCCTCATCATTGGCGGTATTCTTATCTTCTTTATCATCCGTTCGATTACAAAACCACTTTCCATGCTTGTCTCATCTTCGAAGAAGATCAGTGAGGGAGATTTGACAGAAAAAATTGACGTCAGGTCACAAGATGAAATTGGACAGCTTGGCACAAGCTTTAATGAAATGAGTGAGTCACTAAGAGATGTCATTCAAGCCGTACAAACATCTGTTGAAAACGTGGCTTCATCATCTGAAGAACTGACGGCAAGCGCAGGTCAAACAACAAAGGCAACAGAACATATTACATCATCTATTGAAACATTCTCAAACGGCAACGAAAATCAAAGCGAAATGGTTGAACAAAGTGCGGCCCATTTGAAACAAATGAATGAAGGACTGAACGAAGTCGCACAAACCTCTGATGTGATCACGGCGTCATCTGTTCAATCAAAAACAGTAGCGGAAACAGGCGGACAGCTTGTGGAGCAAACAGTTGGCCAAATGAAAACAATCGACCATTCAGTGAAAGAAGCTGAAGGTGTGATCAACGGACTAGAGCATAAATCAAAAGATATCACAAACATCCTAGGTGTGATTAACGGCATTGCAGATCAAACGAATTTACTCGCACTTAATGCAGCCATCGAAGCAGCACGTGCAGGCGAGTCAGGCAGAGGCTTTTCGGTTGTCGCAGAAGAAGTACGTAAACTAGCGGTTCAATCATCAGATTCAGCAAAAGAGATTGAAAAGCTCGTGAAAGAAATTGTATCTGAAATTGAAACATCTCAAAATATGTTCAAATCGGTGAATGAAGAAGTGAAAAATGGTCTTTCTATTACAGACCAAACGAAAGAAAGCTTCTCACAAATTAACCAGCAAACAGCGGAAATCGCAACAAGAATTAATGAAATGAATACAACGGTACGCGAGCTTTCAAAAGGATCTGAGCAAATTTCTCGAGCAGTCAATGACATTGCAGATGTATCGAGAGAGAGTTCAGCAAGCATCCAAGATATCGCGGCATCTGCTGAAGAGCAGCTCGCTTCTATGGAAGAGATTAGTTCTTCCTCTACGACTCTTTCCCAAATGGCGGAAGAGCTGCGAGATTTAATTAAAAAATTCAAGATCAATGAATAATGAAAGTGGTTCTCCTCAAGGGGAACCGCTTTTCTTTTTAAGAGATGATCTCGTACAATAGAGGAAATCGGAAGAAAAGGAGAGATGTTATGCGTTTATCAGATAAGAAGGTCATTGCGTTTGTGAGTGATGATTTTGAAGATTTAGAGCTATGGTATCCAGTTCTACGTTTAAGAGAGGAGGGCGCAACCGTCCATCTCGTAGGAGAAAAAGCAGATCATGAGTACACCGGCAAGTATGGAGTGCCTGCCGTATCCGATGCAGATTTTTATTCCATTCAAGCTGACGATTATGATGCTGTGCTCGTTCCAGGCGGATGGGCGCCTGATAAACTGCGCCGATATCCAGAAGTATTAGATATTGTCCGTACGTTTGATGCGAAAGGCAAACCAATCGGACAAATTTGCCATGCTGGCTGGGTGCTGATTTCAGCCGGAATCCTGCAAGGCAAAAAAGTGACAAGTACACCTGGTATTAAAGATGATATGACGAATGCTGGTGCGGACTGGTTTGATGAAGCAGTTGTCACAGATGAACATCTCGTTTCAAGCAGACGTCCACCGGATCTTCCGCCATATGTGAAAGCATTTGCGGATGTATTAGCGGCAAAATAATTGTCTTCACACTGAACGAAAAACAAAGGGCGAAAATAAACATCATTGTCGCCCTTTGTTCATCATCTCATGCCCCATTAAGTGTGTCTGTCGGCAGGATACGTAATGCCCATTTGCCTTCTCGCTTCGTCCATGACGGATATGGTTTGAACAGATAAGGCAAATGCATTGACCGGAGACTGTCCCTTTCCTTGCTGAATACACTCAATAAAATGATCAATTTCATAATACATGGCTGGCTGATCATCTTTGAGAGAGATGTCGGTTTGATGTCCATGACGATCATGGATCGTGATACGAGAAGGACGGTGGAATTGATCAATGACCATTGTGGCATCTTCTCCTTGAATTTCAGCAGATAAGTGGGACGTTGAGATTTTTGAATGAAAAAGAAGTGCTTGATGCCCGTCATACTGTAAAAGTAATGAGCCGCTCCCATCCACCCCAGAAGAAAGCTTATAGCCTCTCGCTGTGATTTGATTTGGCAGGCCAAATAAATAAATGGCTGGAAAGACGAGATACACACCGATATCCATTAAAGAGCCATTAGATAATTCCGGCTTAAAGGCGTTTGGAATCTCACCGTCTCGGTAGGCGTCGTATCTTGAGGAATATTTACAGTAATGGGCGACCACTTGCCGAATAGGACCTAGTTGATCCAGGTGCTGTTTGATTTGAAGAAAATTTGGTAGAAATGTTGTTTTCATTGCTTCCATTAAACAAACTTGATGTTTTTTCGCTGCGGCAATCATCTGTTCAGCTTCTTTTCGATGGGAGGCTAACGGCTTTTCGCATAAAACATGCTTTTGATGCTCCATCATCAACATGGCTTGCTCTTTGTGAAGGGCGTTTGGGCTTGCAATATATACAGCATCAAACGCATCACTTTCCGCCATTTTCTGTAAGCTGGTAAAGACCGTATCAATTCCGTACTTTTCTGCAAATGCCTGTCCTTTTTCAGCGGAACGTGAATAGACGGCTGTGCATGTAAAATCCGTAATTCCTTCACCAGCCTGTAAGAAGCGATCTGTAATCCAGTTCGTTCCGATGACAGCAAATCGAATCATGTCATTCCCTCCTTCTGCTTTTCTCTGATTATACATGCTTTGAAAGCGTTTGTATGAAAGAATATTCTTTTTATTGAAAAGCGGATGAAACCTTTATCTAGGCTGATGCGTCTTACATAAAGGATATAAATGTACGAAAAGTGGGTAGTTTCTTCCTTCATTCGGGTAATACTCAGAAAGAAGGGAGAGGAGGAAACGAACATGAAGCGCATCCTGCATATAGGAAGTACATACGTCTTTGCGCTTTTATTCATAGCAGCCGGTGTTTTTCATGTGATAGAGCCAGGCGGCTTTGCCCGCATGATGAATGGCTGGCCATTTCCCTATGTGATGGTCTATGCTACTGCTTGCTTGGAATGGCTGCTGGCAGTTCTACTGCTTCTGCCAAACGTCAGGATTGCGGCAGCAAAAGGGATTGCTGTCTATCTTGTACTCATTTTCCCAGCAAACCTATTTGCGGCGCGAGAGGGGATTCCATTTCCAGGTCAAGAGAGCACAGAACGAGCCATGCTATGGATGAGGCTCATTGGACAACCGATTCTGATTTTATGGGCAATGTCCATTGCAAGATTGGAAAAAAAGCTAAAACAATGATCACCATATCATGATCAAGTAGTGTACAATTTACTAAAAAATAGCCCGTGTTTGGAGGAACGATATGAATTCTATGCAAATGTGGAGCAGTCGATTTAGAAAATTCTTTCTTGATAACAAGTTTGTTCTCTTTTTACTCGTCCTGCTATTAATCGGATTGAATATCCTTGTTTTCATGAAAACATCTTTTATTTTCATACCGCTCATTGTACTCGTCAAAACCATTGCCTTACCGATTATTCTAACGGGGGTTGTGTATTATTTATTAAATCCGGTTGTCAACTTGTTAGAGAGATTTAGAATCAAGCGGATCTATTCGATTTTGCTTTTATATCTTGTCATTATTGGCGTTATGACAGTGACCATTGTGTCCATTATTCCTTTCTTACAAGCGCAAACCATGAGTTTGTTTCATAACCTTCCGAAATACGTCGATACGGTAGAAGATCAAATTAGACAATTAACAGGCAGCAACTTCATTAATCAAGTGCAAAATACGATGAACTTTAATGTGTCTGAATTAGCCAGTAAAGCGTCAACCCAAGCGACAAGTATTTTGGAAAGCACCTTCACCGGTGTAGGGACATTTTTGGGTGCGCTGACTGAAATCATTATCTCGATTGTCACAGTCCCATTCATTCTATTTTACCTATTAAAAGACGGCAAAAAATTGCCGGACTATTTCTTGAAATTTATTCCGAATAAGCTAAGAGATCATACACATATCGTGCTGCATGAAATGAATCATCGCCTTAGCTCATATATTCGCGGGCAGATCATTGTCAGCTTCTGTATCGGTGTTCTTCTCTTAATTGGATACATGATTATCGGTTTAGACTACGCCTTACTGCTGGCCCTCATTGCCTCATGTACAAGTGTCGTTCCTTATCTGGGCCCAACGATTGCCATTACACCAGCGATTGTGATTGCCCTTGTCACGTCACCAATTATGCTGTTAAAATTGATCATTGTTTGGACGGTTGTCCAGCTGATTGAAGGGAAATTCATTTCTCCGCAGGTCATGGGGAAAAACCTTCATATCCATCCGGTTACCATCATTTTTGTTCTTTTAACAGCTGGTAAATTGTTCAGCGTGATCGGCATCATTGTCGCTATTCCGACGTACGCCGTTCTGAAAGTCATCACGACCCACTTATTTGATTGGTTCAAAATGCGATCCAATTTGTATAAAGAAGAAAAGGTTTGATGTCATAATCTTTTTTTGAAAAAAATATAGTATCATAAAGACGAGCTTTCGAAACAGAAAGCTTATCTTTATGTGGACATAGATGGTTTGCCTGTTCAAAAGATCAGAATTGAAAGGAAAGAAAATCATGAATTTATGGGATTTATTCGTGGCACTGGTTTTAGGAATTGTCGAGGGGTTAACAGAGTATGCACCTGTCTCATCTACAGGGCACATGATCATTGTCGATGATCTTTGGTTAAAATCGAAGGAAATTATTACGCCAGAGGCAGCAAACACATTTAAAGTCGTGATCCAGTTAGGCTCTATTCTAGCTGTAATGATCGTGTTCAAAGATCGTATTTTGAACTTGTTAGGCTTAAAGAAAAATATCACAGAAGAACAAAAGCGCAGTGGACATAAGCTGACCATTGCTCAAATTGCTGTTGGACTCGTCCCAGCCGTCATTTTAGGATTCTTATTTGAAGATTATATTGATAAATATTTGTTTGACGTCAGAACGGTCGCTGTCGGTTTGATTTTAGGGGCGGTGCTGATGCTTATCGCTGACTGGATCAATAAACGTAAAACAGAAACAAGCTCTGTGGACAACATGACGTACAAACAGGCACTTTATATCGGGCTGTTTCAATGTTTGGCATTATGGCCTGGCTTCTCGCGTTCAGGTTCTACCATCGCAGGCGGCGTTATTCTTGGTCTGAACCACCGAGCTGCAGCTGACTTTACGTTTATCATGGCGATGCCGATTATGGCGGGAGCAAGTTTCTTAACACTCGTGAAAAATGCCGAATATTTAACAACAGATATGCTTCCATTTTTTATTGTCGGCTTTGTGAGTGCGTTTATTGTAGCTCTCTTTGTTGTTCGATTCTTCCTAAAACTGATCAATAAAATCAAACTGGTGCCTTTTGCGATATACCGAATTATCCTAGGTCTGATTTTATTTATCCTGTTTATGTAATGATGTAAACTACTCTTTTAAAAAGAGTAGTTTTTTGTTGTTTCGCCCCTTTTAAACAGTAAAATCACCCTCTTAATTGGTAGAAAATGAACTTTTTTCAAAAATTAGTGTTTAAGAGACAAGTGAAGGGGTAGTACATGAACATACCAATTAAAGGAGGAGTTAGAAATAATGAGAAAAACAAGCAAATTTTTTGTCGGTTCTGTGATCGCTACTTCAATGGTTGCTGTCCCTCTATCTCTTACGACTTTTGGTCAAACGGCTGAAGCTGCTACAACAACAGGTGTTGATGGAAGTGTATCCATTGATCCAGTAGCCATTGCCGATAAAATTGAAGAAGCAGTGAAAACATCTCAAAATCGGGATGGTTTTGTAAAAAATGCGGCTTATAGTGCATTCTATGAAGCAGGTCAAAACTATAATGTGGTTGTCCAAAACTTAAGCCAAGACCATGACTTTAGCGGGCTGAACAATGTTGTCTATTATGATAGTGTTGAATATGACGGTATTACGTTTGGTATTTGGGTATTTGAAGATGGTACGTTTGTCAACAATGGTGACGGCGGATATATTAACTGGACCTTTGTTGGCAGCTTTGACCGTGAAGAAGGCAGCGGTACTGTCGATTTCCATAAAAGATTCTAATTCATCGTCAAAAGTCTGCCGAGCCATCGGCAGACTTTTTTTATAATGCACATTCTTCGATCTCAAAACCTAAATCCTCGATGATGTGATGATCCGTTTGTACTTGCTGGCCCTTTGTTGTTAAATAATCGCCTACAAAGATGGAATTCGCCGCATAAAGTGCTAGCGGCTGGAGTGTCCGTAAATTAAACTCTCTACCTCCTGATACTCGAATTTCCTTTGTTGGATTGATGAATCTCATCAGCGCCAAAACCTTCAACGCTTTTATCGGGTGTGTCCGTTCTTGATGTTCAAGTGGAGTTCCTTCGATTGCGTGAAGAAAGTTGACGGGGATTGAATCCGCATCAAGTGCTCTTAGCGCAAAAGCCATTTCAACAATTTGCTGATTCGTTTCACCCATCCCAATAATGACACCTGAGCAAGGTGACATACCAGACTGTTTGACCCGCTCAATGGTCGACACGCGGTCATCATATGTATGAGTCGTCGTAATTTGAGTATGATGATCATGATGTGTATTAATATTATGATTATATCGATGGACACCAGCTTCCTTCAGCCGCTTCGCTTTGTCTTCATTTAATAACCCAAGACAGGCACACACCTTCAAAGGCATCGTCTCAGTAATCTCCTTAACTGCCGCAGTCACTTCATCTAATTCCCGGTGCGAGGGTGCTCTCCCGCTTGCCACAATACAATATGTACCTGCTTTTCTTTTTAGTGCCTCGCGTGCACCGTCCACAATAGTCTTTTGATCAAGCATTGTATATCTTTCAACTGGTGCTTTTGAAATCATAGACTGTGAACAATATCCGCAGTTCTCAGGACAATATCCGCTTTTGGCGTTAAAAATCATATTCAACTTCACCTTTTTTTGAAAAAAATGAAAACGCACTTGATAGGCTGCATGCATAATAGGTAACAATTCTCCATCGTCCGCTTCAAGAATGTCTAGACCCTCCTGCATCGTGATCGGTTCATTTTTCATCGCTTTCTCCGCTATCGCTTCCCAAGATAAAGACATTTGCTTTCCCATAAATAGCCCCTCTCAATATGTTAACTTATTTTTATTAAAAGTTAACATAATGGATAGGCAATGGCAAGTACTGGATGAATGACGCAAGTGAATCCAAATCAAAAATATCAAAAGGCGATGAACATGAAGTCATCGCCTTTTGATATGTAAAGATTGATCTTAACGAACAGTAATATAGTTGATACAAGCTCACCCTGTGAATTATAGTGAAAAACAGTTACAGACCCGCGTTGAAGACGAGATAATCAAAAAACACATGATTTTTTATTCATATGTCATTCTCTTTTTTATGGAAAAAGAGGCATAAAAAAAGCTGGGCACATACCCAGCAATGCAATGCTTTATGAAAAGAGATCATCAATCGTCGTCTGGCTGTTTTGGCTGACGGCCTTTTTGTTTCTCTTTCTCTCTAATGTAGTTAATAAAGTCGATGGTTTGTCTTCGTGCTTCTTCGGAAAAATCGGAGGCAGCTTTAAACGCAATTTGCAAATCAGGATCGTCTGCAAGATCGTAATCAGTTCCGCTTTTGTCTTTACCTGTGAGGAGATAATCTGTTGAGACTCCGTATAGCTCGGCGATTTTCACAATCATTTCACCGTCGGGTTTTCTCAATCCATATTCCCAGTTTGCATAGGTAGACATCGCCTTCAATCCGAGTTTTTTAGCAACGGTTGACTTACTCCATCCATGCTTCTCTCTTAATTCAGTTAAAATCTTTCCAGTCAAATTATCCATTGGAAACACCTTTTTTCATATTATGTGTAAATTTTATCATGAATTACACGGAAAAGATAAATAAATACACAAAAAGAATAAAAATGTGATTGACTTACTCGTTTCGTGTATATTATCATAATGAATATAACTTACACATATTGAGTAAGAGGTGGGAAGATGAAACTTGGCTATAAGTAGACGTGCGGCTATGTGAATATAGAATTGGGCAGAACGAAGACCAGCATAGAAAGAGCAAAGCATATTGCAGATCTGTTAAATACCGGTGTACAGGAGCTTTTTTTGATCAAAAATTACACGAAAAGAGTAACTTTTAGAAGGGGACTGTGTTTAGGAAAGGGGAGACGAACAGAATGAATATTGAACATCCGATGGTGACGCAGATGAATGACTTTGGATACCCAAAAAGTTACTGGTCATATGAGATGAAACGATGTGGTTATCAAGCAGAGGCAGAGGAAAGTCAGGAGGGACATGACGATGATCAGACATCAGTTGACGTTTAATGCTCGAAAAGAAGCACAGCTTTGTTTAGTACAAGCTGGCGGCTGGATCGCCTTTCATCATAAGGAACCGATGTTTGTTTTCGCCACGGCAGAAGAGAAGCAGACATACTTGATCCTTATGGCAGCCAAAGCCGCTGATGCAAATAAGGAGGGGATCAGAGCGACATGAATCGATTGAAGCAAATCATGACATTTATGAAATGCTTGCTCAAAGCGAGTCAAAACGAACAAGACATCAGGCAGTGGGCAAAGGATGACGGGAGATCGTAACATGGTCATCCATTTCATCATTGAGACAGAGCATTTATTAACAAAACAGACGTTCATGAAAAGAATTCAAGCAGCGGCAAAAGCGCAATGCCCGCAAAAAATAAAAGGCGCACTATCACTGGAGATACGTTTATTTGACAACATGCCGCTCGACATAGCTGACTGCCAAAACAAGCGTGTATATGCTGAAAAAGGCTTGATACGTCCGGTGCACGTCAGTATCTTTCAGCCAAGTCTACAGCATATTCAAGAAGCACTTCGCTCCATCGCTGACGAAGTCCCTCTACAGATTGTGGATTTAAGAGTTTCTCAGTTTTATAGTATGCGCCCAAGAGTTGAAATCATTTTAAATACTGTAGATGACGGCATGAGGTCATCACCAAAAAGGAGACAAGCATATGAATGAGCCAAAACAACTATTGATTCAAGAAAATCAGACATTTGTTGGTGAAATGGAGAAAGGAAAGATTCAAGTCATTGTGTTAGATGGAAATGTAGGAACGGCCTATATGATGGATGTACCTGAGCATGGAAAAACCATTATTCAAACGGCAAAAGGGCATTTTGCAAGAGTGGATCACGAGATTGGTTTTAAAATCAGCTAGCCTGATGAACAATTCACAACATCATAAGTCCAAGACGGAAAGCCTGCGGACACTGATCAAGACCCTACTTAAAGGGGCTGATTGGTGTCCGTTTTTTATTTTCTTAAAAAAGGGAGAGAGCACATATGCAAGATTTACTGATCGAATATAAAAGAGCATTAAAGGATGCCAGAAAACGATATGAACGATTTAGAGAAAAAGAAGACCAGCAGCTGTCAGATCAAGACAAGCATGATCAAAAAATGATCGCCAGTATGGTAAGCGATCTAGAATACGTTGTGGACTGGCTTCAAATCGGCAGAGAGCCAGGTGCGCGCAGGGGATTAGACAGACGTTCTGTTTATCAGCGCACTATTCTTGCAAATTCAGAAGTATTAGAGGCCTTATCACATGAATATACCCTCATTCAAGAGAAAGAAAGAGAGGTAAGTGAGCGGGACAAAAAACGAATTGACGAAGCTTTGTCTGTTTTAACAGATCGAGAGAAGGACGTATTCTTTATGCACACAACGCAGGGACTATCGTTTAGCGAGATTGCGATCATGCTAGATGTCAAGAAAGGAACTGTACAAAAACATATGGAAAGAGCTCGGACCAAAATGTCCAAAAAAGTGCAAGAACGCCTATTCAAAGCTGCTGAATAGGCATTTTTTCTTTAGAAAATCAATCAATCAGAGCTTGTCTTACAGTTGCCACCTATAGTTAGAAAGACCAAACGGATGTTTGCTAGACCTACACAAATGATTCCTTTTTAGGGAATCATTCCAGATTGTTGACAAAGGGCTAAAATGATCTTTATTTTAGCCCTTTGTCTTCTTTTCAGCGTGATAGAAAACCTTTGAAGTCTAGGAAGGACGAGCACCGGAGCGGAGCGAATTTGACATTCGTGGGCACCGGAGCGCAGACCTGACAACGAATGCGAGGGTTTGTCTACACGCTGAAATGATTCCTTTTTAGGGAATCATTCGAACTAAAAGGAGGCGGCAGGTGAATGTAGATGAAAGATAAACGGATGCAAGCAAAGAAAGATTATATGAAAGGGATGACGTACCAGCAGATATCTGATCATTACAACGTCTCCATCCATACCGTCAAATCATGGAAAAGACGATACGGCTGGCAAAGACAACAAACATCAGCAAAGCAGGCGCACTCGATCTTCAATCAATTTCTTTCGGAGGAAACGATTGAAATCATGGAGAAAATGGGTGGACGCACATCACTTGATATCATCTGGGACCAAATTCAAATTCAATACGCAGCCATTATTCGCGCGCAGCGAATCATGTATGTCGCAGATCAAAAGGACATGATCAAAGAGCTGAAAAAGGCAACATACATGCCCTCTTCATTAGAGGAAGAAACAGTAGAAGGCATTCAGCCAGAACCAAAAATCACAGCAGAAGAATATTCGTTTCAATTTTCATGGGATCGGCATGCCACTTTTTTAAATGCCCAATCTCGTGCAATGGGGGAGCTGAGACGTCTCATTAAACAGTTTGAAGAGCTCGCTCACGCGAAGGATGAAAGAAGATTAAGGCTGAAGCAAATCGAACTGACGATCGAAAAAGCAAAAAAAGCAGTGCGTGAAGAAAAAGAGGAAGATCTTCACATCATGATCAAGCGAAAAGAGGACGATTCATGACGTTGATTGAAAAAGAAGTCAATCCTCACTTTGAACACTTTCTTTTCGATTGGAAGCAAAAGTTTCAATTTTTAGTAGGCGGCTATGGCTCATCCAAAAGCTATCACATTGCTTTGAAACTGATCTTAAAACTCCTTGAAGAAAAGCGGACAGCACTTGTCATTCGAGAGGTGTATGATACGCACCGAGAGTCGACATTTTCTCTATTACAAGAAATCGTCAGCGATCTTGGCATCGATCATGTGGTGAAGTGCCGCAGTTCGCCGCTGGTACTAACGTTTCGAAACGGCAGCAGCATCTTATTTAAAGGGCTGGACAAGCCTGAGAAGTTGAAGTCGATCAACAATATCTCGATCATTTGGATTGAGGAGTGCTCAGAGGTTTCTTATGAAGGCTTTAAAGAGCTGCTTGGAAGGCTGAGGCACCCGGCTTTACCTCTTTATATGATGTTATCGACCAATCCCGTTGGTCAGGATAATTGGACGTACAGACATTTCTTTCGAGATGAACAGCTGAAGCGATTTGTTCTTGATGACGAGACATTATACAAAAAGCGCACTGTCGTTATCAAGGATACGTACTATCACCACTCGACGGCAGAAGATAACCTGTTTTTGCCTAAAAGCTATGTGAAGCAGCTGGATGAGCTGAAAGAATACGATCCGGACCTTTATCGAATTGCGAGGAAGGGATTTTTCGGGATCAATGGCACAAAGGTTTTTCCTCAATTTGAGGTAAGAAGCCATTCTGACGTAGTAGAAGCGATTCAGCAGATTGAAAGACCGCTGAAACGAGCAGGGATGGATTTTGGTTTTGTTGAATCGTACAATGCGTTAATTCGGTTAGCCGTCGATCCTGAAAAAAAGTACTTATATATTTATTGGGAATATTACGACCGCGGGAAAACAGATGATGAAACAGCCGTTGATCTGAAAGAGTTTGTAGAATCAAAGGAACTCATCAAAGCAGACGCAGCAGAGCCTAAAACCATTCACTATTTTCGGCAGCGTGGATTTCAAATGGTGGCAGGGCATAAGTTCCAGGGCTCACGTTTGCAGTATACAAAAAAGATCAAACGGTTTAAGAAAATCATTTGCTCTGATGCTTGTCCGTACACAATCTATGAACTTCAATCACTGACCTATAAGGCAGATAAGGACGGACGCCTCGAGGAAGATGAATTTCAGATCGATCCGCACACATTATCAGCCATCTGGTATGCGCTGGATGATTATGAAGTGACGGATTTGAAACAGACCGCCTCGGAGCGTGTCCGTCCAAACAGAGAGAGGAGGTCCATACAATGAAACAAATGAAAGCAACGATTATGAAGGCAAACATGTCTGATCACACAAAGCAAATGTATGAAGATGAATTTTCCTATGAAAAAGATGACATTGTACCCCCGCCCTACAATATCAATGAATTAAAAAGCATGGCAGAGTACTCGACCATTCTTCAGCAATGTATTGATGCCTATAAAACAAACATTTTAGGCTTTGGTTTTGGTGTGGAATACGCCTTTGACTTTAATGCAGAAGGTGTGAAACCGGCAAAAAAGAAGACCGCAGAGAAGGAATGGACAAGACTTGAAGAGTTTACAAGATACATGAACTATGATGAGTCTGCCGATGTGATTCTTGGCTATGTCCTCGAAGACCGAGAGAAAACGGGCAATGGTTTTTTAGAGGTGCTGCGAAATGGACAAGGAAAGCCGGCAGGAATCGAGTATTTAGATGCACTCCATATCCGCATTTGCAAGCTGAGTGAGCCAGTCGACGTCGAATTCCGATACACAGAAAACGGCGAGTTGAAGACGATGAATCGAAAGAAACGATTCCGAAAATATGTGCAGGTGATCAATGAAAAGAAAGTCTTTTTTAAGGAGTATGGTGATCCGCGCATTTTAAATTGTGAAACAGGCAAATACGATGACACCACGCCAGAGCCGCTTCAAGCAACAGAAGTGATCCATTTTAAAATCGGCAGTGGAACGTATGGGATGCCCCGCTGGATTGGCAACATCGTGAATATGTACGGAGCGCGCAAAGCAGAAGAACTGAACTATCTTTATTTTAAGCAAGGACGGCATGTACCTGGTGCCATTATTGTCGAAAATGGAATGCTGTCAGAATCGTCCTATCAGCAGCTTCAGGATTATATGGACGATATTGAAGGATCTGATCATGCCCATAAATTTTTATTGCTTGAAGTAGAAGGTCTTCCGACGGAAAAAGGGTTAACAGGTGAAGAAGATGTATCAAATGTCAAAGTGAACTTTAAATCCTTAGCAGAGATCCTGCAAGAGGATGCGCTCTTTTTAGAATACGACGAAAAAACTAGGAACAAAATACGCTCCGCTTTTCGCCTGCCGCCTATTTACACTGGCGAGTCTCAAGACTATAACAAAGCCACAGCAGATACTGCGCGTAAAACAACAGAGGAGCAAGTATTTCAGCCTGAGCGGCATCTCATTACAGGGAAACTTAATACCCTTTTCCTGCCGGACCTTGATATATGGCATGTCCGCTTTCTATTAAATGGACCTGATTTTAGAGATCCATTAGAGATCGCCAAGGTTCTTACGCCATTTATTCAAGCTGGGGCAGTGTCACCAAACGATTTGCGAGATCTGGCGGGACGCATTCTTGGGAAAACGTTAGAGGAATGGCCAGAGGAGTTCTATCACCGGCCCTTAGAAAGCCGCATCAAATCAGCTGAAGAACAGCCTCAATCAGAGCCGAACCAGCTGGAGAAATAAACAGAAGGACGTGAGCTTTTTGAAAGGGGGTGAACATATGCCAAGAGAATTAAAAAACGCAAAAATTACACATGTTTCCTACGTGGACAGGGCAGCAAACCAAAAGAAATTCTTTTTAATGAAAGCAAAGAAGAGGCAGCCTGACTTTCAAAAGGAAATCAGTGTCCTCACAAAGGCAGAAGATGCTCATCGCCTCGTGTATGGTGTCGTGTATGAACCGAATACACTGGATGCACACCAAGACTTTATGTCAGCCAAGGAAATTGAAAGAGCGGCACACGGTTTTATGAAGGATGCCCGTCATATTGACAAACAGCATGATTTTCAAGATGGTGTTGGCGAAGTCGTTGAATCATACATTGCCCCGGCGGATTTTGAAGTAGGCGGGGAATTGATTCAAAAAGGATCTTGGGTGCTTGTGACAAAGGCTTCACAAGATATTTGGGATCAAATTCAGCAGGGCCACATTACAGGCTACTCAATGGCTGGGACGGCGGACATCGTGGCAATAGAAGAACAAGATCAGCTCCTATCTCAAGGCACGAATGAGAGAGGGCTTTTTTCTTTGCTGAAAAATTTCTTTTTGAAAGAGGAAGGTGCAAACATGTCACAACAATTTTGGAGCGTTTTAGACCATCTGCTGGAAACCTTACAGTCGAGTGATGGTGATGAGTCTAGCGTAAGAGCTGCGCTTGAACAATTGATACCAATGGTGCAGGATGTTTTGAAGACAGATGATGTGCTTCAAACGATTGGCGAAAGGCCAGCATCCGTTCAAAAGCAAGATGCCGGATTGACGGCGGATCAGGTGAACGAGCTGGAAAAAGCAAAAATGGCAATCGAAAACGTCTTACAGCAAGCGGAAAAACCAGAGACAGGTCAAGAAGAAGAACCGGTCCAAAAGGTGCTGGAGCAAGTGGTTGCGCCGATTCGTCATCAGCTCTCTTCATTAGAGAAATCAGCCAGCAGAGAAAAAGCAGCCATTCACCAAGTGCTTCAGCAGCAGCTTTTGCCTATTTCAGAGCGGATTCACATGCTTGAAAAAGCGCGGGGCATTTCAAAACAAACAATCCACGATACACAAAACGACAGGACAAAGCCCATATGGGATGGCTTACTATAAGCCTAAATAAGGAGGAAACAGTGTGAGAAATCAAGAGTTGATTCGCAAGGCTGAAATGACACTTGCCAGCTTAAAAACCGGCGGTCTCATGAACGCAACCCAATCCAACACATTCATTAGAATGATGCAAAACACACCAACCGTTTTAAATGATGCACGCATCATTCCGATGGAAAGTGATTCACAAAAAATCGAAAAAATCGGCTTCGGCCAGCGTATTTTGCGCCCAGCAGAAGAAGGAAAAGCGCTTGATGCAAAAGACCGTGTTGTCCCAGCGACAAGCACTGTCCAGCTAAATGCGAAAGAGGTCATTGCAGAAATTCACATGACCTACGACAGCATTGAAAACAATATTGAAAAAGACGGGATTCAGCAGACCGTTATGCAAATGCTGGCAGAACGAGCGGCGGTAGATATTGAAGAGCTGATCGTCAATGGTGATACAACATCATCAGATCCGTTTTTAGCTCAAATGGATGGCGTACGAAAACAAGCAGTATCTCATATTGTAGATGCAAATGGAGCAGAAATTAGCCGTCAAATGTTCAAACAAGCCTATAAAGCGATGCCATCAAAATATTTACGTGTTCCTCAGGATTTCCGTTTCTACACATCTCCAAGTCTAGAGGTCGAGTGGAAGGATCAAGTAGCAAACCGTCAGACCGGCTTAGGAGATGCGGCAATTCAAGGCGGACTTTCCTCTGCGTTTGGTGTCCCGGTCAAAGGTCTTGCCAATATGCAGCCATATGACGAAGCAGGAACAGACGTATCAGATATTTTACTGACACACCCTAAAAACATTATCGTAGGTTTTTCTCGCAATATTCGTATTGAAGTAGAAAAAGATATTCGCAGCCGTAAGTTTATTATTGTCCTGACAGCGAAGCTAGACAGCAAATTTGAGGAAGAGGATGCTGTAGCAAAAGTGATGAAAGTGAAAGAGTAGGTGACGGCAGGCCATGATTATTTCTGCTGAGGAAGTACAAGCCTATTCTGTATTTGATCGTGTGAAAAATCGATCTGTAGAGAGACTGACAGCAGATATTATCGAAGCAGAAGCTGCAGTATTTCAGATCGTAGGTCACGATTTCACAAACGAAAAATATCAGCCCCTCCCTGAAAAAGCAAGGATCGCATTATTAAAAATGGCCCAATACTTTGCCATGCTGAATGATGATGAATCTATGATGAAAGGCTTTACGTCAGAAAAAATGGGCGATTATTCATATGCGAAGGCAGCTGAACAAGTCAAAGGCAGGCCCTATGTATATGCCCTGCTTGTTGATTACATTGAACCATCGCTCACTGGCGGCAGTGCCAAATTAAAGGTGAGATCATTATGAGTTATCAATCTTTATTAACGGATCGCTGTGATCTTTTTCACCTTGAACACGAGGAGGCTGTCCGCGGGAAATTCGGGATTCCACCTGGAGATTTGCAAATAACACTCACTTATCCTGATGCGCCAAGCTTGAGAAATCTCTCTTGCTATGTCATAGAAAAAAACCAGTCACTCGTGCAGGAAGAACCGAATACAGTGATTTATCAGTCCTATCTTGTCCATTTTCCTTTAGCAAGTGATATTCGCTTGCATGACAAAATAGTATGGAACGGGGTTTCACTCAAATTACAGCAGCCCAAAATAGTGAAAAATCATCACATTGAAGTGTTGGCAGTCAGGAAGGAACATCTATGAAAATTGATGGACTTGACCGGCTGCTTTCACAGCTGAAGACGGCGTGTGATGGCGGCTTAAAGGCGGAGTATCAAGAATGGTTACAGGAGAAGGGCTTGCAGCTTTTAGACATCATTCAGGATGAATTAATCAAGGAGAATGCTGTCGATACAGGCCGGCTTCTAAGCTCCTTTAGGCAAGGTGACAAGGAGAATCATTTCCTCATCTCACGAGACGGTCTCACGCTTGAAGTGGGGACGCAGCTAGATTATGCCTCATACGTCAATGACGGACATGCCACTTCTTCAAATGGAGAGCGAAGATGGGTCCCTGGCAGGTGGGCTGGTGGCCGCTTTGAATATGATCCGAATGCAAGTACAGGAATGATGCTTGCATCTCAATGGATGAATGGAAATGGCTACTGGGACCATGCTGTCATGCTCTATGAGCAAATGTTTGAACATTCGCTAGATCGGAAGCTTCAAAGCTGGATCGATCGACATTTTGGGAGGTGATTGAATGAATCAAGAAGTCGGGGCAATCATGCATTTTATTTACACACAATTTCCTGTAACAATGTATGATCGTCTTCTGCCAGAGCGCTTTCAAGTTCCGTCTGTTTATGTGCCGCCAGTGACAGTCATCAGCGGTCCAGATACGATATCTACCTTTATGAAATCTTATTCGCTGCAAGTGAAAGTGTTTCATATCGATACAGAAAAAGCGCATGATGCAGCAGAAACAGTCGTCGATGCATTGCTTGCTGATCGTCAAATCATTCAGATGATGAGTGAAGATGGAGAGGTGCTTGATGATTATGTCCGCATAAAAAGAGTGGAAACAAGAATCATAGATCAAGGCGTAGCAGCGATTGTCCTGACGTGGGATAGCAGCTATTGGTACAACCGAGACAAACAGACAAGCCTTGAAAATATCAATTTTTCAGATGGGGTGATCAAACGTGAGCAAGACTAAAAAAGCACAGCTCGATCAAACAGCTGGCGAAGAAAAAGAATTTGGCTTTTCATTTGAAGCCTTAAAAGAGCACAGTAAGGATCTTTTTGGGGTAAAACCAGAAATCCTTGAAGGTGCTCTTTTTTATATCAAGCATCAACCAATTACAAAAACAGAAGCAAAGAAGCACATTGATGCTTTTTTGTCCAAGGAGGTTTAAAGGATGAACGGAGGCACTTTTACACCAGGAACAGAGAAAAAGCGTCCTGGCATTTACTTTAATTTTAAAACAACAGCAGAGCAGCGAATTACTTTAGGCGATCGAGGTACGGTGGCACTTCCTCTTGTGATGAGCTGGGGAGAACCAAAAACCTTTATTTCCATTTCCAATATGGAAGACTTAAATAAAAAGGTCGGACTCAACATTGATGATAAGTCACTCCTTCTTTTCCGTGAAGCAAAGAAAAAAGCACAAACAGTCTTGCTTTACCGCTTAAATGAAGGGGAGCCAGCCAAAGCCGAAATCGCTGAAAATTTTGTGGTTACAGCAAATTATGGCGGCCTAAAAGGAAATGAGATCACAGTACAAGTCGCAGAAAATGTACTTGATAGCACAAAGCGCGACGTTATCACCTATCTTGGAACAGATATTGTCGATAAGCAGGTTGTGACTGATGTCAAAGATCTTGTGAAAAACAAATATGTTCAATTTTCTGGTGAAGGTGAAGCAGTTATCACAGCTGGTGTGGCACTAAGCGGCGGGAAAAATGGTGTGGCAAGTGTTGCAGATTACACAGCTTTCCTAGAAGCAGCCGAAACAGAATACTTTGATGTCATTGCTCTTCCGGTCGATAATAGCGAGCAATTAAAAGCAACCTTTGCCTCATTTATCGAGCGTTTACGCGATAAGCAAGGACGTAAGGTGCAAGGGGTTGTCGCCAATTATGCAGCTGACCAAGAGGGGATCATCAATGTCACAAGCGGTGTTGTTCTAGAAGACGGAACAGAACTGACGCCTGCACAAACAACAGCATGGGTCGCAGGTGCAAGTGCAGGAGCGAACTTCAATCAGTCACTTACCTTTGTTGAATACGAAGGAGCAGTAGATACATTAGAACGCCTTGATAATGATCAAGTAGAATACAGATTATCACAAGGGGAGTTTCTTTTCACCTTTGATGCCCGGGACCGTACTGTGAGCGTTGAAAAAGATATTAACTCCTTAACAAGCTTCACGGCTGAAAAGAACCAGCAAATGGCGAAAAACAAAATCATTCGTGTGCTTGATGCGATTAACAATGATTTAACGTTTGAATTGAAAAATTTGATTAAATTACGTAAAGCCAATGGCAATGACATTCCAGCATCAGATGATGGTGTGCAGCTTGTGAAAACACTCATTACGCAGTATCTCACACAGCTTCAAGATGGCAGCGGCATTACAGGCTTTAACTCAGAAACAGATATCGTGATTGGTCTCAATGAAGATCGTGATGGATTTATCATCGATTTAGCGGTTCAACCAGTAGATGCAGCAGAAAAATTCTATTTCAATGTGGAGGTGAAGTAAGATGGCTTTTAAAGCGCAAAATACTATTTCAGGTAAAGAAGGTCGTCTTTTCTTAGAAGGTGAGGAGCTTGCATTTATCAAAACCTTCGAAGCAAATGTGGAGAAAAACAAATCAGAAGTCAATGTCATGGGCCGCCGAATGACTGGTCATAAAACAACCGGTGCAAACGGAACAGGAACTGCGACGTTCTATAAAGTCACATCACGTTTCGTGCAATTAATGCTCAACTATGTGAAAAAAGGAGAAGATCCTTATTTCACTCTTCAAGCTGTGCTTGAAGATAAGTCATCTGGCCGAGGCACAGAGCGTGTGACATTATTTGATGTCAACTTTGATTCAGCTAAAATTGCTGGACTGGATGTAGATTCAGAGGCACTTGAAGAAGAAGTTCCTTTCACATTCGAGGATTTTGACCTGCCTGAGAAGCTGAAGAATTCTTTTTAATTCGTTATTTGGTACGAGTGAATTCGCTAAGTAATATTGGCGAATTTAAAAAGGAATGTGTTATAATGCAATTAGAATGCTCAAAGCATTCTGGAAGCATTCTTAAAGCATTCCAAGAACAGAAAATTATGTTTACATGCAAAGTAATTTGCATACAATAAAAAGAAGCCAGGATGTTGGCGCATCCCGGCAATGTACAATGGGGCCCTTCAAGGGGCTGGCTAATCGAATAGGATTTTCAGGATAGACTTTCCCTATTACCTACCAAAGCTCAAGGGGGAGTCTATTTTTTGTCTATATACGTCAACAGGGCAATGATAAATGACCCGAATGCAAGCATTAACATAAGCGCTTGAAATGTTGACATGAGCATCACCCCCTTCCTATCGGGGATGAGCCAGACACCCTTGAGCAAGCCGTTCCATTGTACGATTAATATTATACATGAAAAGATTGGAAAGCACATTCAAAAATGGATGTGCTTTTTTGCATTCAAAAAACATAACAAAGGGAGTTTTTAAACATGAGCGAAAAACAAACATTTGATCTTTCATTTTTTATGCCAGGACAAACAGTAGAAGCGGAAGAAGTCAAAGTGCTGATTTCTAAGCGTTTTGTTGATAAAAAAGGGAATGTCATTCCTTTTGTCTTCAAAGCAATTACAACTGAACGTATTGATGAATTAGAAAAAGAAAACACAACGTTCAAAAATGTCAAAGGCAGAGGACGCGTGAAAGATTTAGACAGTCAGCGCTTCTATGCACGTATTGCCATTGAATCCACCATTTATCCAGATTTCCGCTCAAAGGAATTAAGAGAAGCCTACAGCACACAAGATCCTGTTGAAGTAGCAAAGCGTGTACTGTCTGTTGGCGGGGAATATGCGAACTGGTTAAACAAAGCCATCGAAATCAATGGGTTTGAAGACGAGATTGAAGATTTAGAAGAAGCAGCAAAAAACTAATAAAAGATGGGGATAAGGAAGCGGTGTTTTTATATTACGCCATGCACGAGCTTCACTACTCCCCATCTGAACTCCTTGATTTATACGAAGCACCAAGACAATTCAAAGCCTTCTTATTTGGACTCATCGGCTACAAACTAGAAATGCTAGAAAAAGAAGCAAAGAAAGGAGGGAAATAAACTGGCGAAACTCACTGCACGATTTGAATTAGAAGACAAAGTGTCGAAGAAGCTTTTACGCATTCAGAAACGGTTTCAAACGTTTGAACAGCAGCTCAAGCCCTTTAGAAAACCGATCAAAATAAGCCTAGAAATGGATGAAAAGAAGTTAAGAAACTTCAATGTATCGATGCGTAAATTTTCAGTATTATCGATAAGTCTAGATCAAGGAATCTATCGTGATTTAAAATCATTAACAAATCAATTGAACAACATACCAAATCATCTTGTCATATCCATTCAAGCAAAGGGATTAGATTTCATTAAGTCTAGTATGGATCGCTTGAAAAAAGCAGGAACAAGTCCACTTCTGATGACATTTAAACTAAACGATCAATTGTCAGGAAAAATATCATCGATCAAAAAATCAATCCTTCAGCTCATGAACAGAACATACTATATGAGATTAAACACGGTTGATCAAGCCACCGCTGCGATTCAACGAATCAAAAAGACACTAAAAAGCTTGACGATGTCTAAACACGAAATCAAAGTGTCTGTTCAAGACAATGCAAAGAGTAAGTTGAAAAAACGAGATCGGGCCGACTCGGTTGTTAAAGAAAAGAAAATAAAAAAGGAACCTAATGCAACAGCCGCTACGAAAACGAATGAAAACAAACAAAGCTGGTTGAGGAATTTGGGAAACAAGGCGATAAAGGAAATCGAAAAGTATGCAGGTGACGTTTCAGATAAATTGAAGGAAAAATTGAGTCCTAGAAACTTTTGGGACAATAAGGCACTTCCTTGGATCGAAACGAAAATGGATGAGTATAAACAAGAAGTGATTGGACGAATCCGTGAGAAGATTAAAATTAATTTTGAAGAAAAGCTAGATCAATTGGTGAGTAGTGGATTAGATCGCCTCTTCGGTACAAATAACCAATCAAGTGAAAATAACAGTACCCCTGCAGCGCCAACAACAGCGCCAACACCAACAAATCCAGCCCCTAAAACTCAGCCGCAGCCGCGGAGTGGAAAAGGTTTGTTTCGTAATAGTTGTTGCCCTTGTTGTGCTAGAGGATTAAGCAGGAGAGGATCTACTAGAACTAAAAATAGAAATGGTCGTTCGCAAAGACAGCCAACAAATCCAACTGGTACAACTAGAGTAGAAAGAAATAGAAGACCTCCAAATAGATTAGGAAAACTGAAAACAAACGCAGGTAAGCTTTTTGGTAAAATCCCTAGTGGACTGAAGAAAAGCGCAGGTATAGCGGCTTCTGTTGCGGGGCTTGCTGGTTTGATGAAAGGTAGTGGAGGATTAAGTGGGTTAGGAGATGCACTTAAAAATATAGGTCGAGGAAGTAGCAAGCTATTAAAGAGAGTGCCTATCTTGGGGAACTTATTAAGTGCAACAGATTTAATAGGAACAACGAAAGAAAACGTTGGAGAAAAAGTAGGTGGCTTCTCTGGAGGTCTTGCAGGAGGAGTTAGCGGAGCTGCAATTGGCCAAGCCCTAATTCCAATACCACTTGTAGGAGCTGCTGTTGGTGGTGTTGCTGGAGGCATAGCCGGAGCTTTTGGTGGATCGAAACTAGGGGAATTATTTGATACATCAACATTAAAAGAGAATATTTCAAACACTTTATTTAATGGAGAATGGTGGAGTGAGAAGTGGGGAAGTGTTAAAACTTCCGCAGAAAATTCTTTAGGGAACTTAAGTGAAAAATGGGAAGATATAAAAACTACAGCATCTAATACGCTATTTAATTCAGAATGGTGGGCGGAACAAGCTGGGTACATTACTGGAGTTTTGGAATCCACTGTCTTTAACGGAGAATGGTGGGGAGAGAAGTGGAATAACGTAAAAGAATGGACTCAAGAAAAATGGGACAGTGCAGTTGGAATATGGGATTCTATTAAAGGAAAACTTAGTGAGACCGTCTTTAACGGAGAATGGTGGGGAGAGAAGTGGAATAACGTAAAAGAATGGACTCAAGAAAAGTGGGACAGTGCAGTTGGAATATGGGATTCTATTAAAGGAAAACTTAGTGAGACCGTCTTCAACGGAGAATGGTGGGGAGAGAAGTGGGATAACGTAAAAGAATGGACCAAAGAAAAATGGGATGGTGCCGTTGAGATATGGAATTCAATTAAAGGAAAAATTAGTGAAACTGTTTTTAATAAAGATTGGTGGGGGGAGAAGTGGGATAACGTAAAAAGTTGGTCTAAAAGTAAGTGGGAACAGTCAAAAACAATTTGGTCAACTGCAAAATCAACTATTTCTTCTACTCTATTTGATAGAGACTGGTGGTCAAGGAAGTGGAGTGATGTACAGGCTTGGGGTAAAAATATTTTAGGAGATACATGGGATTTAATCAAAAGTACAGGTGGAAAAATTGTTGGGAAAGTTGTTGTGGCAAAGCAAAAAAATCAAAAAGCTTTTGAAAAAGGGAGGAACAACGGACGCAAAGATTTTAAACCTGATACTAATGCCACAGGAGGCTATATCACCCAGCCAACCTTATCATGGGTCGGTGAAGCTGGTAATGAATTTGTCATTCCGACTCAAAATAACAGAGGACGCGGGAAGATGCTGCTTGCACAGGCGGCTTCTCACCTTGGAATGTCTGTTGTGCCAAGCGGAGGTGCAGCAAATCAAGTGTCAAGCTCCCAAGCTACTACAACTTCGCCATCTTCTGTCAGTTCAATTGGCGGCTCGGTCTCAATGAATGGGAACATTCAAGCTGCCGGCATAGGTAAGCAATTTAATAACGAGTTTGAACAAGGGTTAAATCATAAAGTGATCTCTCTTGATCAATGGAAGCAAAAGAATATTCAGCAGCCATTTGGTCAATTGACATCAGACTCAGGAAACTATGGTGAGCAAACGGTTTCTGCTTTTGCGAATGGTCAGCAGATGACACCAACAGGAACAGATAGCTTTTTGCAAAATCGTGTAAAAGCACCCTATCAGCAAGTGATGACAGCCTCAACAAATTGGGGTTCTGGAACTGTTACTGGTTTTGCAACAGGTCAAAATGCCACATCAATTGGCACAAGCCAATACGTAGATCAACACGTCAAACAACCATTCCTGCAAGCAAAACAAGAATCAGCAGGCTGGGGTTCAGGAATGATCGATGCCTTCAACAGCGGCATGCGTTCGAAAGCAAGTGAAGTCACACAAGCTGCCAAAGAAATGGCGAAGAAAGTAGAGCAGGCGTTTAGAGAAGAATTAGACATTCATTCACCTTCACGTGTCATGATGAGTCTTGGGAAATTTGCATCGATTGGTGTAGTCAAAGGTCTTGATTCAATTGATGTGAAAAAGTTCGCTGAAAATCAGGCTGGTTCATTAATCGGTGCCTTCAGCGGTATGGGTGCTTCAGGTCTCAGTGTTCAGCAATGGCTCATGGCTGCTTTAACGGCAACCGGTACATCGATGAGCTGGCTACCTGGTTTGATGACCATTGCGCAGAACGAGTCACGTGGCAACCCGAAAGCGATCAACCTATGGGATTCTAACGCCAAGAGAGGAACGCCGTCAAAAGGATTAATGCAGACCATTGGACCAACATTTAACTCCAATAAAGGCAAAGGCATGAATGATATTTGGAACCCAATTCATAATGCCGTAGCAGCCATTAACTACATTAAGGGTAGATATGGAACAGTCTTCAATACGCCGGGATTACGGAGTATGAGAAGAGGCGGTCCTTATAAAGGCTACGCAAATGGCGGGCTGATTACGAAGGAGCAGGTAGCTAGAGTCGGTGAAGGGAACAAACGCGAATGGATTATTCCAGAAGAAAGAGGCATTCGCGGGAGATATTTATTGACGCAGGCAGCCAAGGCGCTTGGGATGCAAGTATATGATCCATCAAATGCATCTGCTCCTTTACCAGAATCACAGATGCAGCAAGTGACCTCAGCTCAGTCAGTTGGCAATACAACATCGTCAGGTACTAAACAAATCACCATTCAATTCAATGGAGATCAGCATTTCCATAATGGACAAGACCAGCAATCGCTTGTCGAAAAAATTAGACAAATGCTCGTAGACGAACTGGAAGTAGAGCTTCATACAGGAACGAAGGGAGTCGTGATCGATGGGTAAGTCAGTGTATCAATTGTGGATTTCCCAAGGAAAGGATAAGTTGCGATTCCCTGTCCTTCCATCCGAACTCGAAATCACAAATCATGTACAAAATGAAACAGTGAAGGTCGCCTCTTTTGGAGAACTGACCTTTATTGATGTACCAGCAGCTAAACAAGTATCATTCACATCATTATTTCCTAAGAAATATTCGCCGATTGCTGAATATAAAAGCATTCCATCACCAGAGAATGCGATAGCGAAAATTGAACGAATGATGCGTTCGAAAAAGTCCGTGCGATTGATTGTTACAGGGACAAAAATCAATATGACGTGCAGCATTGAAAGCTTCACCCACAAGGAAGGGTCATATGATATTGGTGATCGTGAGTTTACGATTCAGCTAAAGGAATACAAAACCGCTTCGCCTAGGAAAATCAAACGAAAGAAAAAAGCGAAACAAACCAAAAAGAAAAGACCCTCAAAATCACCACCAAAATTGTATACCGTCAAAAAAGGCGATACCTTGTGGGCCATTTCAGGCCGGTTTTATGGCGACAGTACAAAATGGCGGCGTATTTGGAATGCGAATAAAGCAGCGATGATTAAACGAAGTAAACGCAATATTAAACAGCCGGGACATTGGATTTTTCCTGGACAAAAATTGAAAATACCACAATAGGGGGGCTGACATTGATTGAGCTTTTTGCCATCAGAAGCGGCACCATGTATGAGCTTGTCACAGAGAGTGTGACACTTCAGGGGCAAAGGTATCAAGCCCCTCGCTCTATTCAGGCAAATATTATCACAAAGCAAGGCAGTCAAACATATTACCGTGTCTCAGAAGGGGACACGGTTCTTTTTAAATGGAAAGGAAAAGAACTGTTCAGAGGCATTGTGTTTTCCCGGACACCTGTTGAAGGCAAGCTGACCTTTACCGCATACGATATGCTCCAATATTTAGTGAAAAACCAAGATGTATATATTTTTTCGAATCAAAGAGCAGATCAAATCTTGAGACGGATTGGAACTGACTTTCAAATTCCAATGACCTCCATCGCAAATACAGGACATGTCATGAAATCACTGGTCTTTAAAAATGACACGAGCTTGTATGACATCATTCTGAAAGCATTGAAAGAAACGAAGCGGCAAACCGGCAGAAACTATCAAATTTATTCTGCTAAAGGCAAGATGGGGCTGAGAGCTTGGCCCGATCCAGAGGACGTATGGGTCATTGAATCAGGCGTCAATCTCATCGGTTATCAGTACAGCACCTCCATTGAAGAGACAGCAACACGCGTAAAGATGCGCACGTCTGTAGATGAACAGGGGAAGAATAAGAAAAAAGGCAGCAAATCAGATCTTGTGGTGATCGAACAGGATAAAGCAGGTCAGAGTAAATACGGCATTTTACAGCATGTTGAGACGGTAACAGGTCAAATCAACCAGCCGCAGCTTCAAAAAAGAGCCAAAGTACGGTTATCAGAGAAGAAAGGCGTTAAACAAGAAGTGAAAAGCATACAAGCGCTAGGAATTCCCGAACTGCAAAGCGGTCTCCCAATCTATTTGAAAATCCCTGAAATCAACGTAAAAAAAACCTACTGGATCGATCAAGACAAGCATGAATTCAATGGAGTAAAACACACCATGACCATTGATGTTGTTGAGAAAAATTCCATGCCAAAGGGTGATCAAGCGTGAGATTCAGTGAAGCGATTAAACGATTAGCAGTTAATGCCGTAGACGCTGCCTCTCCAATTGATCTTGTCATTGGTGAAGTCACGGCGGTTTCACCACTTAATATCCGATTAAATGAAAATCATAAGCTGATCATTCCAGAAGAATTGCTTATTTGGCCGAAGCGCTTAAATAAGGGTGAGGATGATGAACTAAAAGCGGGAGACAGTATTATGGTGCTCGCAATGGCAGGAGGGCAGTCCTTCTACATCATCGACAAATTGTAAGGGAGGTGATGAACGTGGCACTTTCACCAGAGGAAGAAATCGAGGAAACAGAAGAAGACGAAGAGGTGGAAACCTCAAAGACGTATCGCTTAGATTTTGAACATGGCAGGCTGACAAACGAAACCATTTCAGGCATAGAGGCGATCCGGCAATTCATTTACATGACATTGCGGACAAAGCGTTATGCACATCCTATCTACAGCCACGACATTGGCACTGAAATTCAGGAGCTTTTGACAGATACAGAAGCCACGGATGAATACAAAGAAATGGAGATTCCAAGATTGCTAGAAGAAGCACTGATCGTTGACGAGCGGATTGATCATATTGGAGAGATAGAGGTCACGAAGCAAAATGACTCGTTTCACGTCAAACTAGCCATCGTCACAGATGAGGGCACATTAGAAATAGAGGAGGTGATGGAGGGCGATGTTTGAGGAACAAACGTATGAAGCATTGATGGAAAGAATGCTAGACAGACTGCCAGATGACGTGGATAAAAGAGAAAACAGCGTGATTTGGAATGCCTTGGCACCTGCTGCTGCTGAACTGGCACAGTCCTATATTTGGCTTGATCAAGTATTCGAGCTTGTCTTTGCTGATACAGCGCAGGGAGAATTTTTAGATCGACGGGCTGCTGAAGTAGGGATTGAAAGAAAGCCAGCCACTAGAGCAGTTTGGTCAGCATCCATTCAGCCAGAGAACATCAACATCCCAGCTGGCTCACGTTTTTTTATTGAAGATGTTTATTTCCAAGTTTCGAAGGATGGCACGCTGGAATGCGAGACATCTGGTACAGCCGGAAATGGCCAATTAACAGGTCAGCCGCTGCTATCCCTTGATACGATTCCAGGACTTGAATCAATGATCATGAAAGAACTGGTGATACCAGGACAAGAGGAAGAAGATGACGCTTCTTTATATGATCGATACTTAATACGCGCAAGGCGAGAGGCTGTCAGTGCTAACAGAGCGCATTATAAAAAATGGGCCGAGGAAGTGACCGGTGTTGGCAGAGCGAAAGTGTTCCCGCTTTGGAATGGAGAAGGAACGGTCAAAATTGTCATCACAGACGCCAATTTAGATGTAGCATCAGATCTCCTTGTCAAAAGGGTACAAGAGTATATCGATCCATTGCCAGGAGAAGGAGAAGGGCAAGCTCCTATTGGTTCAAAAGCAACTGTTGAAAGCGCCAAGTGGCTGGATATCGACATAGAAGTGGCAGTCGAACTTCAAATGGACTGGACCCTTGAAGGAGCGCAAAAAGAAATAGAAGAAAAGGTTAAATCGCTATTAAAATCAATCGCATTTGAAAAGAGTACCATTCGAATGTCCGCATTAAACGATATTCTGTACCATTCAGAAAGCGTGTCAGATTATGCAAACGTCTTACTGAACGGTGAGTCGAAAAACCTAGTATTACAGGACATTGAGATACCGCGTCTTAGGCAGGTGAAGGTTATTGAGCAAACAGGATGAAATGAAAAGCTACTTGCCGCCGTATTTTACAGAGATTTATGAAGTGGATCATTTACTAAAGACAGAGGCGCCGGAGTTTGAGCAATTGGACGAATCTATTTTTGACGTAACGGATCAATTCTTTCCTTTAACAGCGACGTGGGGATTGAATAGGTGGGAAAGAATACTCAAGGTGCAGCGGGAATCAGATGATTCAATTGAACTGCGCAGGGCACGCTTACTCAATATGATGTCGAATATTCCGCCGATCACGTATCTTTCATTAGAGAAATCAGTGAATCGATTTCTCAAGAATCCAAGTGCCATCATCCGTCTCACAACCAATCGCTATCATTTCGCTTTACGTGTGAACCTAGATGATCTGCAAAACACAAGATATATTGTAGAAATACTTGAAACGGTAAAGCCAGCGCACTTGGCGTATACGTTTACCGGCATCCATCATACCGATGTTCATGAAAAAAATGAACATCACCAGAGGCTCACATTGCGAAGCAGAGTGGGTTTTTTCGATCATATCCCGATTTTACTCAATGGTGAATTTGTATTAAATGGTACGTTCTACCTCAGCGGGATTCGAGGCACAACGGATGTTCCTGCTCGTTTTCGGCATTCGTTGAAAATGAGAATACCGCTTGAACATGAGCCGGAAACAACATATCGCATGAATTATGTCATGACTGGGGCAGCGCATGAAACGAAGCAAGCACAAGCACTGACTTTGCACGCAAAGAACCAGCTTCCGCATCACACCAAAAAGAGGATGACGTTCCGCCTGCCAGTACAAGTTCAAAATGAACAGAACGGCAGCGTACTGATCAAGGATCACTACTGGATTCTCGATGGATCTATTCCGCTTGACGGGTCAAAAATGCTAGCAGCAACTTCTAAAAAAATAGAGCTATAAGGAGGATCACAATGGCTGATCAATTAACCGTAACAACACTGTACGCACGTCAACAAATGGCAAAGGCAAGAGCAGAAGGAACAAATCTCACAAAAGTCGTCAAAATGGCATTCGGAAACGGGGGAACAAAGGATGGAAAACCGATCTCTCTTGACGGTACAGAACAAACACTCAAAAAAGAACTAGTTCAAAAAAACATTGATTCGTTTACCTTTATGGAACCAGCAAAAATCCGCTACACCTGCACAATCGCCGAAGGAGAACTAGCAGGAGAAGTCATCAACGAAATGGCACTTGTCGACGAAGCCGGCAAATTCACCGCCATCCGTACCATGACAGACAAACAAAAAGACGGCGACATCGAATTCGTTTTTGAGATTGATGATATTTATTAATTGGGGGAAAAAAAAGTGGACATAAAATCACCCTTACCGTTTGAAACCTCAGACAAAGCCCATGCTAATTTGTTTAATCGGGTGGTCGACACACTTGTGGAGAATGACAATGCACTCAGTAGACAAATAGCAGGAATCACAAATGAAAGTTTATTCAAATTAACAGGAGATCAAGCCATTCAAGATGCATCAGTCAGCGGCGAGGAATATCCAATAGGCATTACGTTTATGGATATTGGCCAAGCCAATGATACGGGATATCCTACGAGATATGGCTTTGTGAAAAATGAAAAATATAGTAACTTTCGATTTGTTCAATACTACTATGGGACTGGAAACGAAGCAGGCAGTTATTTTGATAGCACAGGTACGTGGTGCAGGCATTGGTGGACCGGATCTGGCTGGACAGAATGGCATAAAATCTCTGGTTTTCTCCATACCAATATTGGGACAACTGGTAAGCAGTTATTAACCAAAGGGGAGAACCAAAAAGTCCTCTTTAGTAGGAAAATAAAAGATAGTCATAACAATTTTGATACTATGAATAATCGATTTATTTGTCCAGAAAATGGAATGTACTTGGTGAATGCAGGCGTATATATTGATAGCTTTCGAAGATACTGTAACTTTGAATTATCTATCTATTTGAATGGAAAAAGATATAAAAATATTGCGCATCACCGACAGAGTCCCGCAAGCCCATCTGATACATCGAGCTTAGGCGTGGGTCTATATGGTGCTGCCAATGTTCCGGCGAATAAAGGTGACTATTTAGAAATTTATTTATATATAGGATATGACGGAGATGTTAGTCGCTATGTATCTGATAATCCAGGTTGGTACAACTATTTCGACATTATGGAATTAGGCGGACGAAATTTCCCAAGAGTGTAGGAGGATTCTGATGATTTTATATGAAGCCATTAAGTATAAATATCCCGATGCGGAACCGCAAAGGGATTTTGAACTAAGAAATGACGGTGCTGGCTCGTATATAGACGAATGGCATCTCGATGTGCCTAAGCCAACGACTGAAGAATTGATAGAATGGTGGGAGAAAGCTCAAATGAATCCACAATATCAACCACCTCTTCCACTTGATTTTCTAGCGCAGGAAGTAGCAAAAGAAAAGTTGACGAGAAAACAGCTTGAACACCAATGTGACCTTTTAACGAACGAACTGCAGGCACTAAAAAATCAGATCCTTTTATTTAAAGGAGAGAATGAAACATGAATTATTGGGTAATGGCATTATATTTTCAATGGGTGACACCTAAAATGGTCAAGCAAGCGATTGAACTAGGTGACTGTTCAATTGAAGAATTAAATGAAGGCTGTCAGCAAAGGATGCTCACTTTAGAGCAACTACAAGAGATCGATCCAAGCTTCAAAGCGAAGGAGTGAAAGCTAAATGGAAATAAAAGAACCAAAACCTTTTGAGGTAAATGATAAAGCGCATGCTGATTTGTTCAATGACATGGTCAAAGTATTACTTGAAAATGATACTGGACTATTAGAGCAGCTCACAAACCATACAAATGATACGAGACCACATATATCTGAGGCAGAAAAGAAAAAATGGAACGATTCGCAGAGCTATAAGATTACAGCAGATAATGGGAATCAGCTAATCAATGTGCAGGCCAATGCAAGGATCTTTGATGCGATTAAAGATAAAGGAACATGTACATTTTATGCAGCTGCTGGCGTCGAAGATTCTCCTACACCAACTAATGTCTCGATAAGGGGTCTGCAGACAGTAGGTGAGGAGAATATTGGATCTGGCTTTGCGATTGATAGTTCAGGTAATGCTTATTTTTTCAGTTATAATGCCGGGCATACATCTATGACATGGACAAAGCTGCCTACTGAAAGCGATAAGAAAAGGTGGGACAACGGTCAGCTAATAAAAATTACACAAGATAATGGAAAGCCCTTTTATCATGGATTTGCTAGTGAGACAGACTATAATACCCTTACTCAGACAGGAATGTATCTCATATATAATCCTGGAGTAAACGGTCCACCATCCTTTAATCTAGTCTTTTTACTGGTCATGAGTTACGGCAATACATTAATACAAATAGCGTACGAATCTGTTTATGGGAAAAACACGTACTTTAGAGTTCGTAAACAGGATGCAGAAACATGGACTCCTTGGGAGAAGCAGATTACCCTATCAGATCTATTAGAAGGTACTTGGGAAACACCTAAAGAGTTTCGTAATAATTGGACGGAATATAACTCTAGTACGATGCCAGTGAAATATCGCAAGAATCTTTCAGGGGAAGTTGAGATCGTAGGTGCTGTAAAAGGGGGAGATTTAGGAAATAAGCCAGTTTTTATTTTGCCTAAAGAATATTGTCCAAGACAGGCGCATTTTTTTATAGGAGTCGCTTCAAGTATAGGGACTTCAGGAGTGCCTCAATTCCACCGTACGTTAATTGATAAAGATGGAAATGTGTGTGTGCAATCTTCTTCAAATAACGTCAATCCAACTGAGTTTATTACATTTGGTTTTAAGTTCAGTACAAGATGAATGAAAAGGGAGTTTAGCTTAATGAACGGGACGAATGAAATAAATAAAAAGGGGAAACACCATGGAGATAAAAACACCTCGTACATTTAAAACCACTGATAAAGCCCATGCAGATCTGTTTAATGACACGGTTAAGGTTATTCTTGACAATGATGTTGGACTGTTGGAGCAAATCAATCTGCATAAAGGAGATCCAAAGCTACATGCATCCGAAGCGGAAAAGAAAAAGTGGAATGAATCACAAAGTTATAAGATTACAGCAGATAATGGGAACCAGCTAATCAATATTCCAGCCAATGCAAAAATCTTTGATGCGATCAAAGATAAAGGAACGTGTACATTTTATGCAGCTTCTGGAGTCGAAGATTCTCCAACCCCAGCGAATGTTTCATTACGAGGTTTACAGACAGTAGGTCAAGATAATATTGGAACTGGTTTTGCTGTAGATATTGCGGGTAATTCTTATAGTTTTTACTATAATGCTGCTCATACCGCTATTAATTGGACAAAGCTTCCGTCAAACGCTGAAAGAAATAAATGGAATGAAGGGCAACTTTCCAAGATCACTTCAGACAATGGAGGGGTGGTTGTATCTGTTTTTGATGGTGAGGATTTACTTGAAAAAATTGTTTCTTTAGGTCCAAGACATGGAACATTTTATGTTACAGGAAAAGCATTAAACACTCCAACAACAAGGTCGTGTCGTGGTATGTATCATTTTACTTCTCAAGATAGCAATGGGAAAGGAACATTTGGGTGGGTCATGGCAATAGATTATAACAATTACATGTATACAAACTACCTTGACTTAAATTTGGGATGGCAAGGTTGGAAACGAGTTTTAACAAAGGAGGATATGGATAATACTTCTTTTATTGATACGTATGATCTAGATAATTCCTCCGTTTCAGCTGCTGAAAATGTTCCAACAAAACTGAATTTTGGCGAAACAAGGTCAGATGATTTAGAAGAATATAATCGTTCACGGTCTGAAATCACATTG
This sequence comes from Bacillus pumilus, assembly GCF_024498355.1. Taxonomy (GTDB): domain Bacteria; phylum Bacillota; class Bacilli; order Bacillales; family Bacillaceae; genus Bacillus; species Bacillus pumilus_P. The sequence continues at coordinate 2,705,484 of NZ_CP101833.1, read as the reverse complement.
GAAAATAATGGTCTGTATTTAATTAGACTTTATCTTAATAGCAACAACATCACTGTTGGATCAGATAGTATTTTGTCATGCTATGTGAATGGGACAGAATTTCAACGTTTAGGAAATTGGAATCCTGTCATCTCATCAAGTATATGTGTATTGTACCTTCAACAAAAGTTTAAAGCGGGAGATAAGTTAACATTTTATATTACACCCAAAAATACAGGGAGAACGATTACGGTAAACAGAGCTTATATCACCTTGTCACAACTAAGATAATACATTTCAAAAAGAAAGTGGGTGAGCAAATTGGAAGTGGATGTCGTCCAAAACTTAATGACACAAGGCCCATTTGCCGTTCTCTTTTGCTGGATTCTGTTTTATGTTCTCAATACAACAAAAGAAAGAGAAAATAAGCTCAATGCACAAATCGAGGCGCAAAATGAAGTGTTAGCGAAGTTTAGTGAGAAATATGACGTCGTCATCGACAAACTCGATAAAATTGAACGGAATTTAAAATAGGAGGAAAAATCATGAAAACATTCGACAAAGGCACTGTGATTCGCACAGTGCTTCTTTTTCTTGCACTCATCAACCAAACACTTGTAATGTTTGGGCAAACAGTTTTGCCGATTAGTGAGGAGCAAGTGCAAACCGCAGGAGAGGCACTTTATATTGCAGGTTCCACGATTTTCACCATGATCACAGCAATGATCGCTTGGTTTAAAAACAATTATGTGACCTACAAAGGACAGCTGCAAAAAGATGCCCTGAAACAAAGAGGGCTAACAAAATAATATTTGAAGGAGAAACAACATGGTAAAGATCATTCAAGCATACATCCCAAAGCACAATCGCAACAGGCCAGGAAACGTGATGAAGCCGCTCTATATTACAGTGCATAATACATCTAACACTGCAAGAGGTGCAGATGCGGCGAGTCACGCAGCATTTGTTGCACGTTCAAGTACCGGCGTCAGCTGGCACTACACCGTCGACGATCAGGTGATTTATCAGCATTTACCATTAAACGAAAACGGCTGGCACGCTGGGGATGGCAGAGGAACCGGCAATATGAAATCAATTGGGATTGAGATTTGTGAAAACGCAGAGGGCAACTTTGAACAAGCAGTTGAAAACGCCCAATGGCTCATTCGAAAGCTGATGGGAGATTTCGGGATTCCTTTATCAAATGTGGTGCCTCATAAGCATTGGAGCGGGAAAGATTGTCCAAGGAAACTGCTCGGACGGTGGGAGCAGTTTAAAGCTGGAATAGCCATAGCTCATACTGGCAGCAAAAGCACAAGAAAACCAGTTCAGGCAGAAAGCTTGAGCCACAAAGCACCCGTCTCCAAACAGAAATCGTCAAAGCTGCCATCTAGCATTTTAAAAGTAACCAAACCCTTAACAAAAGGACCTCAAGTCACAGCGGTGCAAAAAGCATTATCTTCCCTGTATTTTTATCCGGAAAAAGGAGCCAAAAACAACGGGATAGATGGCTATTATGGACCGAAAACAGCGAATGCGGTTAAGCGATTCCAGCTCATGAATGGATTAGTTGCAGACGGAATTTACGGACCGAAAACGAAGAACAGAATTGAACAATTGCAGAATAAGTGATAATCCATAACATGCTATCAGCAAGTGGAGAGTTTTTACTTGCTGATAGCTAATAAGAAGTGACATCGTTTATGATATAATCAACCAAATCATTGAAGCTTTCATAAGGGGAGAGAAAAATGAAAAAAGAACTGTGCCAAGTCATCATGTTTTCAGGGCTACTCATTTATTTCATTTATAACGGAATGACGAACGATTTCCCTCTGTCTTACACAATCATTCTCATCACGGCTTATGTCTCTGTGATCACGTACCGAATCATAAAGATATTAAGATTAAGAAAAAACAAAGAACAAACACAACTTTAAGAGATATATACATAAAAAAACCATCCTTGATCTCTCAAGAATGGTTTTTCGTATGGAGCATAGCGGGATCGAACCGCTGACCTCTACGCTGCCAGCGTAGCGCTCTCCCAGCTGAGCTAATGCCCCGAAGTGTTACGACATAATTTATTATAATCAATCCTCCTGTAAAATTCAAGCTGTAAAACGAAAATACGTCGTCTATTTTTCTTTCTGATTAATCGGTATATAGTCAAAGATTTCTCCGGAATGAACAGAGTGGGCTAATCGTCTGAGCCAGTCATAATAGGCTTTTGAGCTTTCAAGTTGTTCAAGGATCTGCTGCGCCTCATCTCTCACATGTTCCTCTATCTGCCCATCACGAGCCACATCTTGAAGGCGCTCTTGCGCTTCTTCAATCGCCGCTAAATTGACTTCGACCTCTCGCTCCCATTTTTGCGGGAAAAAGTTCATGAAAAACTTAAAAAAGTCTTTCTCAGCAACAAAGCTATGTTTTCTTCGGCCGCGGTGAAAGGTTTTTTTGACAATATTCATGTCTTGAAGTTTTTTCACACCCGTACTCATACTTGGCTTACTCATTTGCAGCTCTTCACGCATTTCATCTAGCGTCATTTCCTCATTTAAATACATTGTCCCATATAGGATACCGGCACTTCTTGTAATACCATAGAGATCCATCGTTTCAGCTATGGAATCAATGACTAGATCTTTAGCCGCTAAAATGCGTTCTTCTGCTTGTGGCTGTTCATGCTTTTTCATCTTGTCCCTGCTTTCTATTATGAGAATTCAATACGTTCAAAAAAATCTTTATGGACTATATGTTAACGAAAGAATGCTAAATGTCAAAAGAAAATGAAGCATATCTCCCTTTGACAGAAAAATTTGAACATGTTAAGTTAATTATGTTCAAAACGTTAAATTTTTATTTAACAAACTTACCAAAGAGAATCAGAGGAGGTTCCTTCTATGAGTCAAACACTATTTATAGATGGACAATGGGTTGGCGCCAAGAGCGGCGACACACGGGACATCATCAATCCATTCAATCAAGAAGTGATCGCGACAGTCAGTGAAGGATCAAGAAATGACACGCAGCTAGCCATTAAAGCAGCGAGAAAAGCCTTCGATCAAGGTGATTGGGCAAACCTGCCTGGACTTGAAAGAGGAAATATTGTGTTTAAGATTGCTGAATTGATTAGACGTGACCTTGATGAACTAGCCAAATTAGAATCGCTTGATACAGGCAAAACATTAGAAGAAAGCAAGGCGGATATGGACGATATTGCAAACGTGTTCCAATATTACGCAGGACTTGCTGACAAAGATGGCGGGGAAATTATTGCATCGCCAATTCCGAACTCAAAAAGTGAACTAGTTAGAGAGCCTGTTGGCGTATGCGGACAAATCACTCCTTGGAACTATCCATTGCTTCAAGCAAGCTGGAAAATCGCTCCTGCTCTTGCAGCGGGGAATACCATCGTCTTAAAGCCAAGTGAAATTACACCATTAACCACGATTAAAGTATTCAAACTTATGGAAGAAGCCGGCGTACCATCGGGCGTTGCAAACCTAGTGCTTGGACCTGGGACAACGGTTGGGGATGAGCTTGCTGTAAACGATCAAGTGGATTTAATTTCGTTTACAGGCGGTATTGAAACAGGCAAGAAAATCATGCAGGGAGCCAGTGGGAATGTGAAGAAAATCGCCCTTGAGCTCGGCGGGAAAAATCCGAATATTGTGTTTCAAGATGCTGATTTAGACGTAGCGGTTGACCAGGCAATGAATGCTGTGTTTTTCCATGCGGGGCAAGTGTGTTCAGCAGGTTCACGCTTGTTAGTGGAAGAATCCATTCATGATGAATTTTTAGAAGAACTGGTGAAGCGTACGAAAAAAATCAAGCTAGGCAACGGCTTTGATGAAGGAACGCAGAGCGGGCCGCTTATCTCAGCTGAGCATCGAGAAAAAGTAGAAAAATACGTCAGCATCGGTCTAGAAGAAGGCGCAAAATTAGAAACAGGCGGAAAACGTCCTGAAGCAGAGGAGCTTCAAAATGGGTTCTTCTACTTGCCAACAATTTTCTCAGGCTGTACATCAGATATGCGGATTGTACAGGAAGAAGTCTTTGGACCAGTACTCACTGTCGAATCCTTCCGTTCAGAGGAAGAAGTCATCGAGCTGGCAAACGACACGATTTATGGTTTAGCAGGAGCGGTATGGTCTTCAGATATCGCAAAAGCGGAAAGAGTTGCTCGTCAGCTAAGGTTAGGCACTGTTTGGATCAATGACTTCCATCCTTATTTTGCTCAAGCACCGTGGGGCGGATATAAGCAATCAGGTCTCGGACGTGAGTTAGGCCGAACGGGTCTTGAAGAATATACCGAACTGAAACATTTATATAGAAATACAAAACCTGAAGCGGTTCATTGGTTTAAATAAACAACACTTATTTGGAGGAGATTCTATATGACATTAAATATGAAAATTGAAAGCATGCAAAAATTCCATACATTTGAAATTCCGACTGTCATCAAGCATGGCATTGGTGCGGTGAAACATGTTGGAGAAGAAGTGAAAGCATACGGCGTCTCAAAGGTATTGCTCGTAACAGACCCTGGTATTTATCAAGCGGGTGTTGTGAATCCAGTGATTGCTTCATTAAAAGAAGCTCAAATTGATGTTGTCCTATTTGATAAAGTAGAGCCAAACCCTCCAGTACGTTTAGTGAATGAAGGCTCAGCGTTATATGAAAAAGAAGGCTGTAATGGATTAGTCGCAGTAGGCGGCGGAAGCTCGATGGATACAGCGAAGGCTATCGGTGTAGAGGCGACTCATGAAGGCTCAGTTCTTGATTACGAAGCAGCAGATGGGAAAAAACCGCTCGAAAATAGAATCCCTCCGTTAACCACCATTCCGACAACGGCTGGTACAGGTTCAGAGGTGACGCAGTGGGCGGTTATTACTGACGAAGAAAGAGAATTCAAATTCAATACAGGGGGACCGCTTATTGCAGCTCACCTAACAGTGATTGATCCAGAGCTTCATGTATCCATGCCGCCTCATGTGACGGCAATGACTGGAATTGATGCACTTGCGCACGCCATCGAATGCTATACAATGAAATTTGCTCAGCCAATTACGGATGCGGTGGCGCTCATGGCAATTGAATATGCTGCTCATTATATTCGCCGTGCCTTTGCTGACGGCGAGGATTTAGAAGCAAGATATGGAATGGCACAAGCTGCGATGCTTGCAGGACTTTCTTATGGAAGTGAATCAGCTGGTGCAGCACATGCGATGAGTCAAACACTCGGAGGCATTATTCCTGTAGCGCATGGACAGTGTGTAGCAGCGATGATGGGACCAGTGATGGAGTATAACTGGAAAGGATACCCGGAAAAATTTGCTCGAATTGCGCAAGCATTCGGTATCGATACAAGCAGAATGTCAACAGAGGAAGCAGCGAAAGCAGCTGTGAACTGGATGTATGATTTAGTGGAGGATCTAGAAGTTCCTTCATTAGAAGAACAAGGTGTATCAAAAGATATGATTGACCGTTTATCTAAAGAAGCGATGAAAGATCCGCAAACAGTTGGAAATCCAAGAGATCTAAACGAAAAAGCATACAACTGGATTTATGCACGCTGCTTTGATTTAACACCTAAAACAGTCTAACGACAAAAAAAGACTCCCCATCGAAGGGAGTCTTTCAGCGTGTAGACAAATCCTCGCATTCTGTGTCAGCCCTGCGTGCCGGTGCTCACGAATCTCAAATTCGCTCCGCTCCATCTTAGACTGCAAAGGTTTTCTATTACGCTGAAAAGAAGACAAAGGGCTAAAATAAAGATCATTTTAGCCCTTTGTCAACAATCTGAAAGACTCCCAAAAGAGAGTCTTTTTATGCCTTACAATTGTGCTTTGATTTCTTTGATTTGATGAATATGACGTTTTTCGTGCGCCCCGATAAAATCAAGATATTGCTTAAGTGATAACTCTTCAAACACAGGGTGTGCAATCACACGTTTAAAATCATCTTCAGTAAACGTTGATAAAATTTGATTGAGCTGCTCACGTGCTGTATCAAGCTCATCCTTTAAATGTGTAGGTGTGACATGCTTTTGCTCAGGCTCAACAATACTAGGCGCAGTGGCTTTTCTTGAACGATCCTCTGCCATTTCTACCGGTTTTGGCTCATATTCTTTAATCGGTGCTTTTTTTCCCTCCGCAGCTAGATGCTTTGCTGCAACTAAGTCCATCTTCTTTAAATGATCTGCCACCTCTTGAATACTCCAAGTATCTTCAGATAACTTTTGGTTTAATTGTTCCTCGCTCAACCCTTGCAGCTCCTGCCACAATTCTTGTCTTGCATCATGTAATAAACTCATTTTCATCACCTCAAGATCAAATTTTATCATACTGGTATATGACAATCATTCTTTAGCTATCAGAGAATTCCTTTGAAGAATTGTGGTGAAATATGAAACCTTTACAAAAGTGGTTCGTATTACCTGCTAGAAGAAATACATTGGAGGTGAGTATGGTCTAAACGAAACAAAGGCTGTTCATTTCATGATGAAAGGGTGAGGAAGATGGATGTGTTTGGGCTGCCTCTTCAAACGCTGTATTTATACATATTAATGATATCAGGAATCCTGACACTTGTTTTCGTCTTTTTCGGCGATGTATTTGATGGATTGTTTGAAGCGATCCCTGTTCCATTCCTACAACCAACATTGATCCTCGCATTTCTTACCTTTTTCTCGGCAGGAGGGTTTATCTCTGAAAAAACAGCAATTGTAGGAAGTGGGCTTGGAGCGGTATTATCTGCCATCCTCGCAGTGGTTCTAGTGACCTGTTTAAATGTATTTATCTTAGTCCCGCTTTCCTCTGCTGAAGAATCTCTCTCATATACGGAGGCCGATTTAAAAGGAAGAACTGGGGAGATCATTGTATCAGTCCCAAAAGACGGGTTTGGAGAAGTGCTGTTAATTAGTAATAGCGGGAAAATCTCAAAGCCAGCCGTCAGTTTCGATCAAGAGGAGATTCCGTATGGAACCCGCGTGCTTGTTGTCGAAGTGAACAAAGGTGTTTTATCTGTCATACCAAATGAAGAAATCTAGGAGGGAATGCAATGCCAGGAACAACGATTTTGATTATCATCGGAATTGTCCTTGTGATTCTTATTGCACTTATTGGCGTATTTGTTTCAAAATACCGGACAGCAGGTCCAGATGAAGCGTTAATCGTCACAGGAAGTTATCTAGGAAGTAAAAATGTCCATGTGGATGAAGGTGGAAACAAGATTAAGATTGTCAGAGGGGGCGGTACCTTCGTACTCCCTGTCTTTCAACAAGCAGAGCCGCTCAGCTTACTATCGAGCAAGCTAGATGTTTCAACGCCTGAGGTTTATACCGAGCAAGGTGTACCTGTAATGGCCGATGGAACCGCAATCATTAAAATTGGCGGATCGATTGAAGAAATCGCCACTGCGGCAGAACAGTTTTTAGGTAAAACAAAAGAAGACCGCGAAAACGAAGCTAGAGAAGTACTAGAAGGTCACCTTCGTTCGATCTTAGGATCAATGACAGTTGAAGAGATTTATAAAAACAGAGAGAAGTTTTCTCAAGAAGTACAACGTGTCGCTTCTCAAGATTTAGCGAAAATGGGACTCGTCATTGTGTCCTTCACCATTAAAGATGTCCGTGATAAAAATGGCTATTTAGAATCTCTAGGTAAGCCAAGAATTGCTCAAGTGAAACGTGATGCAGATATTGCAACAGCTGAAGCGGATAAAGAAACACGTATCAAACGTGCCGAGGCAGATAAAGATGCGAAGAAATCTGAGCTTGAGCGTGCCACCGAAATCGCTGAAGCAGAAAAAATCAATGAACTGAAAAGAGCAGAATTCAGACGGGAACAGGATACAGCGAAAGCAAGCGCTGACCAAGCGTATGATCTAGAAACAGCTCGCAACCGTCAGCACGTGACTGAACAAGAAATGCAAGTGAAAATCATCGAACGCCAGAAGCAAATTGAATTAGAAGAAAAAGAGATTCAGCGTCGTGAACGTCAATACGATTCTGAAGTGAAAAAGAAAGCGGATGCGGACCGTTATGCTGTTGAGCAATCGGCTGCGGCGGAAAAAGCGAAGCGTCTCGCTGAAGCAGATGCGAAGAAATACAGCATCGAAGCAATGGCGAAAGCAGAAGCTGAGAAAGTCCGAATTGACGGGCTGGCAAAAGCGGAAGCTGATCGTGCGAAAGGGGAAACAGAAGCAGAAGTCATTAGACTGAAAGGACTTGCGGAAGCCGAAGCGAAAGAAAAAATTGCTGAAGCATTCGAACAGTATGGTCAGGCAGCGATCCTTGATATGATTGTGAAAATGCTTCCTGAATATGCGAAGCAAGTATCTGCACCACTTTCTAACATTGATAAAATTACAGTTGTTGATACAGGCGGTAACGGGGAAGGCAGCGGTGCCAATAAAGTCACAGGCTATGCCACAAACCTGATGTCCAGCCTTCAAGAAAGCCTGAAAGCATCCTCTGGAATTGATGTCAAAGAAATTATTGAGAACTTTTCAGGCAAAGGCAATGTGAAGCAAAGCATTCAAGAACTAACGAATGAAATCAAAGAGCCAAGAAAAAAGGAAATAGCTGATCGTCAAATAGAAGAATAACATCAAAAGACACTTTCTATCAGAAGGTGTCTTTTTTACTTGAGATTGAGATTGATATGAAGAAAGATTCACAAGAATGGCTGCGGATATCATATGAACACTATCGAGGCCTCGCCATAGCTAATGAAGGGAAGGGGTATGTCTATAATGGGGAGAGGTCCAAATACAGTCCCTGGATTAAAGACCGCTATCCTTTACGAATTGAATTTTAAAAAATTATAATAAAGATAGAGTGAGAACTTGCATAAAGGGGTGGCATAGATGAAGGTTAGACATGCAGTACATAAAGATATTCCTAAAATTGCCGAGATTCATGTGAAGAGCTGGCAAACGACTTATCATGGTATTATTTCACAAGAGTATTTGGATGCTTTAAATGTAGAGGAGCGGGGAGAGAGCTGGAGAAGCAGATCGCTTGAAGGTACGTTTGTCGTAGAAGACGCTGATGGAGTATTTGGTTTTGCTTCCTTCGGAAAACAACGTGATGAGCGCTATTCAACATATGATGGTGAGCTTTACGCCATCTATTTATTACAGCAGAAGCAAAAGTCAGGAGCGGGTATCGCTTTGATTGCAAAAGGAGTGGACTATTTAATAGAGAAGGGTTATAAGAATATGATGCTATGGGTATTTGAACAGAATTCGGCGAAGCAATTTTATCAAAAGCTTCAGCCTAGTTTTGTCGTCACCAGCCAGTTCGAGCTGGCTGGCGAGAAGCATGATGAAATAGGGTATGGATGGGAGCTGCCTGTATTAAATGAACATGTACAACGAATTAAATCGTCAGTTTCCAATAATAATGAGAGAAAAAGGTGAAGAGTGTAGCAAGCAAAATATAAGAAATAAAAGGAGTAGCTTCTACTTTCCCTTTCACGCCTGCTATTTTTAATGCTTCATAGAAACCTGCCAAAAAGTAAGCAAGACTGAGAATATAGCAGCACAGCATAATGGAGTAAGGATTCATTGACGTACCTCCAGCTTGAAATCTTCTACTATTAATAGATTCCATAGAGTAGCAAATTATGCATAAAAAAATAACCAGCTGAAATCAGCAGGTTATTTTTGATGAGGAAAAACCAAACGAGATGCACTTGGTATTAATAAACAAAGAACGATACTGCAAATAATAAAAGATGGAACCATATACGTGCTGTTATAAATTAAAGAGTAGACCCATCCTGGTGTTCCTTTTGGTGCATATTGCGAAAAGAATACGACGCCAGAAATAAAGAACGTCAGCAGTCTAAAGAAGCTGGCGACAAATACGGATAGAATAATATAGAAGAATTGTTTCTTTCGCTTTTTATCCTGAATTGCTTTTTTGATCAATCCTGAAAATAGCCCGCTTAGACAAATGACAACAGATGCCACGAAATAATCGAGAAATCCTTGTACAGGTGTAGCGATAATAGGGCTATTCATCAGCTGCAGGCCGGCAATTAACACACCGATGATAAACCCGGTAGACATTCCCCATCTAATAGACATGAGAATGACAGGAATCATGATCAGTGCAATAGACCCGCCATTCGGCATCCTTAAAAAGAGACCTGATAAGTAATCTAATACAAGAGCAAGCGAAGTCATAATCGCGATTTCCATAAGGCGTACTAATTGATTTGATTGCTGCATAAAAAAATCTCCTTTTTCATGAATTGAGCAAGGAGAGACCGTGTAAGGATGAGTATGTTATTCATAGAAAAACATATTGGTTTGAATACAACACATGTATTCAAGTGATTCCACATTCCTACTTCAGTATTAACTGACAGGTTCAAAGGGTCAGAACAACGAATCGTTCACTCTCAGCACAAAGCTCCCCCTGCGGTTATTTAGTTTCAATCTATTATAAATATACTAGAGACCTTCAGGATCAACAATAGAGAATTACTGCGATAAGCACTTTTTGTAGCATTATATAGGAAGAGATAAGGAAAAATAAATTATTTAGAAAAAATACTTGTTTCTTTTTTCAAAAGGTGTTATATTTGTATTCGCCGCTAAAACAGCGCGGTTGATAAATAACATGAAGAAAAAAGTTGTTGACTTGACCTTGATAGAATGTTATATTAGTAAAGTCGCTTCTGAGCGATAACGAACATGATCTTTGAAAACTAAACAAGACAAAACGTACCTGTTAATTCGAGTTTTTATAAAAAAATCCTATGATACATCATAGGTAGTCAGTCAAGCTGACGAGGCAGGAAGGATCACATACTAAGTTCGCTACATCGTGTAGCAACGCATGTGTGATATGCATCCTGCATACCTCGGAGAGTTTGATCCTGGCTCAGGACGAACGCTGGCGGCGTGCCTAATACATGCAAGTCGAGCGGACAGAAGGGAGCTTGCTCCCGGATGTTAGCGGCGGACGGGTGAGTAACACGTGGGTAACCTGCCTGTAAGACTGGGATAACTCCGGGAAACCGGAGCTAATACCGGATAGTTCCTTGAACCGCATGGTTCAAGGATGAAAGACGGTTTCGGCTGTCACTTACAGATGGACCCGCGGCGCATTAGCTAGTTGGTGGGGTAATGGCTCACCAAGGCAACGATGCGTAGCCGACCTGAGAGGGTGATCGGCCACACTGGGACTGAGACACGGCCCAGACTCCTACGGGAGGCAGCAGTAGGGAATCTTCCGCAATGGACGAAAGTCTGACGGAGCAACGCCGCGTGAGTGATGAAGGTTTTCGGATCGTAAAGCTCTGTTGTTAGGGAAGAACAAGTGCGAGAGTAACTGCTCGCACCTTGACGGTACCTAACCAGAAAGCCACGGCTAACTACGTGCCAGCAGCCGCGGTAATACGTAGGTGGCAAGCGTTGTCCGGAATTATTGGGCGTAAAGGGCTCGCAGGCGGTTTCTTAAGTCTGATGTGAAAGCCCCCGGCTCAACCGGGGAGGGTCATTGGAAACTGGGAAACTTGAGTGCAGAAGAGGAGAGTGGAATTCCACGTGTAGCGGTGAAATGCGTAGAGATGTGGAGGAACACCAGTGGCGAAGGCGACTCTCTGGTCTGTAACTGACGCTGAGGAGCGAAAGCGTGGGGAGCGAACAGGATTAGATACCCTGGTAGTCCACGCCGTAAACGATGAGTGCTAAGTGTTAGGGGGTTTCCGCCCCTTAGTGCTGCAGCTAACGCATTAAGCACTCCGCCTGGGGAGTACGGTCGCAAGACTGAAACTCAAAGGAATTGACGGGGGCCCGCACAAGCGGTGGAGCATGTGGTTTAATTCGAAGCAACGCGAAGAACCTTACCAGGTCTTGACATCCTCTGACAACCCTAGAGATAGGGCTTTCCCTTCGGGGACAGAGTGACAGGTGGTGCATGGTTGTCGTCAGCTCGTGTCGTGAGATGTTGGGTTAAGTCCCGCAACGAGCGCAACCCTTGATCTTAGTTGCCAGCATTTAGTTGGGCACTCTAAGGTGACTGCCGGTGACAAACCGGAGGAAGGTGGGGATGACGTCAAATCATCATGCCCCTTATGACCTGGGCTACACACGTGCTACAATGGACAGAACAAAGGGCTGCGAGACCGCAAGGTTTAGCGAATCCCATAAATCTGTTCTCAGTTCGGATCGCAGTCTGCAACTCGACTGCGTGAAGCTGGAATCGCTAGTAATCGCGGATCAGCATGCCGCGGTGAATACGTTCCCGGGCCTTGTACACACCGCCCGTCACACCACGAGAGTTTGCAACACCCGAAGTCGGTGAGGTAACCTTTATGGAGCCAGCCGCCGAAGGTGGGGCAGATGATTGGGGTGAAGTCGTAACAAGGTAGCCGTATCGGAAGGTGCGGCTGGATCACCTCCTTTCTAAGGATATATGGAGCAGCGTGCGTTTTGGTCTTGTTTAGTTTTGAAGGATCATACCTTCAACACATGTCTCTAGCGAGACAGGATTGTTCTTTGAAAACTAGATAACAATAAGTAATACATTCACATTGAATGCAATGCAAAGTTCATCACACATAGTGATTCTTTCTAAAGTAAGAAATGGTTAAGTTAGAAAGGGCGCACGGTGGATGCCTTGGCACTAGGAGCCGATGAAGGACGGGACGAACACCGATATGCTTCGGGGAGCTGTAAGCAAGCTTTGATCCGGAGATTTCCGAATGGGGAAACCCACTGCTCGTAATGGAGTAGTATCCATACTTGAATACATAGAGTATGAGAAGGCATACCCGGGGAACTGAAACATCTAAGTACCCGGAGGAAGAGAAAGCAAATGCGATTCCCTAAGTAGCGGCGAGCGAAACGGGAACAGCCCAAACCAAGAGGCTTGCCTCTTGGGGTTGTAGGACACTCTATACGGAGTTACAAAGGAATGATATAAGCGAAGAGGTCTGGAAAGGCCCGCCAGAGAAGGTAACAGCCCTGTAACTGAAATGTCATTCCCTCCAGAGTGGATCCTGAGTACGGCGGAACACGTGAAATTCCGTCGGAATCCGGGAGGACCATCTCCCAAGGCTAAATACTCCCTAGTGACCGATAGTGAACCAGTACCGTGAGGGAAAGGTGAAAAGCACCCCGGAAGGGGAGTGAAATAGATCCTGAAACCGTGTGCCTACAAGTAGTCAGAGCCCGTTAACGGGTGATGGCGTGCCTTTTGTAGAATGAACCGGCGAGTTACGATCCCGTGCAAGGTTAAGCAGAAGATGCGGAGCCGCAGCGAAAGCGAGTCTGAATAGGGCGCATGAGTACGTGGTCGTAGACCCGAAACCAGGTGATCTACCCATGTCCAGGGTGAAGTTCAGGTAACACTGAATGGAGGCCCGAACCCACGCACGTTGAAAAGTGCGGGGATGAGGTGTGGGTAGGGGTGAAATGCCAATCGAACCTGGAGATAGCTGGTTCTCTCCGAAATAGCTTTAGGGCTAGCCTCAAGGTAAGAGTCTCGGAGGTAGAGCACTGATTGGACTAGGGGCCCCTACCGGGTTACCGAATTCAGTCAAACTCCGAATGCCGATGACTTATCCTTGGGAGTCAGACTGCGAGTGATAAGATCCGTAGTCGAAAGGGAAACAGCCCAGACCGCCAGCTAAGGTCCCAAAGTATACGTTAAGTGGAAAAGGATGTGGAGTTGCTTAGACAACCAGGATGTTGGCTTAGAAGCAGCCACCATTTAAAGAGTGCGTAATAGCTCACTGGTCGAGTGACTCTGCGCCGAAAATGTACCGGGGCTAAACGTATCACCGAAGCTGCGGACTGTTCTTACGAACAGTGGTAGGAGAGCGTTCTAAGGGCTGTGAAGCCAGACCGGAAGGACTGGTGGAGCGCTTAGAAGTGAGAATGCCGGTATGAGTAGCGAAAGACGGGTGAGAATCCCGTCCACCGAATGCCTAAGGTTTCCTGAGGAAGGCTCGTCCGCTCAGGGTTAGTCGGGACCTAAGCCGAGGCCGAAAGGCGTAGGCGATGGACAACAGGTTGATATTCCTGTACCACCTCCTCACCATTTGAGCAATGGGGGGACGCAGGAGGATAGGGTAAGCGCGGTATTGGATATCCGCGTCCAAGCAGTTAGGCTGGGAAATAGGCAAATCCGTTTCCCGTAAAGGCTGAGCTGTGATGGCGAGCGAAATTTAGTAGCGAAGTTCCTGATTCCACACTGCCAAGAAAAGCCTCTAGCGAGGTGAGAGGTGCCCGTACCGCAAACCGACACAGGTAGGCGAGGAGAGAATCCTAAGGTGATCGAGAGAACTCTCGTTAAGGAACTCGGCAAAATGACCCCGTAACTTCGGGAGAAGGGGTGCTTCTTAGGGTGTTAAAGCCCCGAGAAGCCGCAGTGAATAGGCCCAGGCGACTGTTTAGCAAAAACACAGGTCTCTGCGAAGCCGTAAGGCGAAGTATAGGGGCTGACGCCTGCCCGGTGCTGGAAGGTTAAGAGGAGCGCTTAGCGTAAGCGAAGGTGCGAATTGAAGCCCCAGTAAACGGCGGCCGTAACTATAACGGTCCTAAGGTAGCGAAATTCCTTGTCGGGTAAGTTCCGACCCGCACGAAAGGCGCAACGATCTGGGCACTGTCTCAACGAGAGACTCGGTGAAATTATAGTACCTGTGAAGATGCAGGTTACCCGCGACAGGACGGAAAGACCCCGTGGAGCTTTACTGCAGCCTGATATTGAATGTTGGTACAGCTTGTACAGGATAGGTAGGAGCCTTGGAAACCGGAGCGCTAGCTTCGGTGGAGGCATCGGTGGGATACTACCCTGGCTGTATTGACCTTCTAACCCGCTGCCCTTATCGGGCAGGGAGACAGTGTCAGGTGGGCAGTTTGACTGGGGCGGTCGCCTCCTAAAATGTAACGGAGGCGCCCAAAGGTTCCCTCAGAATGGTTGGAAATCATTCGCAGAGTGTAAAGGCACAAGGGAGCTTGACTGCGAGACCTACAAGTCGAGCAGGGACGAAAGTCGGGCTTAGTGATCCGGTGGTTCCGCATGGAAGGGCCATCGCTCAACGGATAAAAGCTACCCCGGGGATAACAGGCTTATCTCCCCCAAGAGTCCACATCGACGGGGAGGTTTGGCACCTCGATGTCGGCTCATCGCATCCTGGGGCTGTAGTCGGTCCCAAGGGTTGGGCTGTTCGCCCATTAAAGCGGTACGCGAGCTGGGTTCAGAACGTCGTGAGACAGTTCGGTCCCTATCCGTCGCGGGCGCAGGAAATTTGAGAGGAGCTGTCCTTAGTACGAGAGGACCGGGATGGACGCACCGCTGGTGTACCAGTTGTTCTGCCAAGGGCATCGCTGGGTAGCTATGTGCGGACGGGATAAGTGCTGAAAGCATCTAAGCATGAAGCCCCCCTCAAGATGAGATTTCCCATTCCGCAAGGAAGTAAGATCCCTGAAAGATGATCAGGTTGATAGGTCTGAGGTGGAAGCGTGGTGACACGTGGAGCTGACAGATACTAATAGATCGAGGACTTAACCTATATTCTAATGTGAAGCATGAACATTGTTATCTAGTTTTGAGAGAACATTCTCTCCATCAGGTTTGGTGGCGATAGCGAAGAGGTCACACCCGTTCCCATACCGAACACGGAAGTTAAGCTCTTCAGCGCCGATGGTAGTTGGGGGTTTCCCCCTGTGAGAGTAGGACGCCGCCAAGCTTTTCTAAGGATCAGTTCCAGACGGAACTGGTCTTTTTTGTGGTACTTGAAAGGAAGTCTATCTGATTTCATTTGTTTAATGAACGATGGCAGCGTCACCTCATTTACAAGCGAAACGCTTTGAAAACAAGAGAAAGCACATTGAGCGTGTTGAAACCTTGTCTATGGAAAAAACAATAGAGAGATAGAGTAGTAGGTTGTCTAAGACACTGCATACAAATTCATTCAAATGGAAATGTATAAGCCTATTGCTAATTCATTAATATATTACGCCTATCAATGAACTATAAGGAATATCTATATCATTAAAGTATAAAAATGATGGGGAGCTGATATTTCAGAAGGAATTGAATGTTTTTAAAGAGAATAAAGAGTGGAGAGGTTTAGCTGATAAACATTGAATTGCAGCAGTTTTGACAGGGGAAATGACTATTATTTATGAAAAGAAATGCGTAACGAAAAATGAAATAAAATTTTTTTAATATAGCCTTTACAAATGAGTAAAACCTGTATATAATAATCTTTGTCGGATCGAGAGATTCCTACATAGTGGAGGATTAGCTCAGCTGGGAGAGCATCTGCCTTACAAGCAGAGGGTCGGCGGTTCGAGCCCGTCATCCTCCACCATATTTATTCTTACATAATGTTAGGATAGATAAAGCCGGTGTAGCTCAACTGGTAGAGCAACTGACTTGTAATCAGTAGGTTGGGGGTTCAAGTCCTCTTGCCGGCACCACTTTCATATGGTAAGATAGACAAGTCGCTTTTAAAGCGAGCCATTAGCTCAGTTGGTAGAGCATCTGACTTTTAATCAGAGGGTCGAAGGTTCGAGTCCTTCATGGCTCACCATTTTCATGCGGGTGTGGCGGAATTGGCAGACGCGCTAGACTTAGGATCTAGTGTCTTTATGACGTGGGGGTTCAAGTCCCTTCACCCGCATAGCCAAACAAAATAAAGAAATCCTGTAATGCGGAAGTAGTTCAGTGGTAGAACACCACCTTGCCAAGGTGGGGGTCGCGGGTTCGAATCCCGTCTTCCGCTTATACCATCCACGCCGGGGTGGTGGAATTGGCAGACACACAGGACTTAAAATCCTGCGGTAGGTGACTACCGTGCCGGTTCAAGTCCGGCCCTCGGCATTATACAATAAGCGCCCGTAGCTCAATTGGATAGAGCGTTTGACTACGGATCAAAAGGTTAGGGGTTCGACTCCTCTCGGGCGCGCCATTAAGATCGGGAAGTAGCTCAGCTTGGTAGAGCACTTGGTTTGGGACCAAGGGGTCGCAGGTTCGAATCCTGTCTTCCCGACCATCTTTTATGGGGCCTTAGCTCAGCTGGGAGAGCGCCTGCCTTGCACGCAGGAGGTCAGCGGTTCGATCCCGCTAGGCTCCACTTCTTAAAGGATTATTTTTATCATGGCGGTGTAGCTCAGCTGGCTAGAGCGTACGGTTCATACCCGTGAGGTCGGGGGTTCGATCCCCTCCGCCGCTATAAAGGACCTTTAGCTCAGTTGGTTAGAGCAGACGGCTCATAACCGTCCGGTCGTAGGTTCGAGTCCTACAAGGTCCACCATCTATTCGGAGGAATACCCAAGTCCGGCTGAAGGGATCGGTCTTGAAAACCGACAGGGGTGTCAAAGCCCGCGGGGGTTCGAATCCCTCTTCCTCCGCCATATTTTTTAAAAACCATATCATCGCGGGGTGGAGCAGTTCGGTAGCTCGTCGGGCTCATAACCCGAAGGTCGCAGGTTCAAATCCTGCCCCCGCAACCAAATTTTTTTCTTATCTCTATATTGGTCCGGTAGTTCAGTTGGTTAGAATGCCTGCCTGTCACGCAGGAGGTCGCGGGTTCGAGTCCCGTCCGGACCGCCATTTTTAAATGAAATACATGGCTCGGTAGCTCAGTTGGTAGAGCAACGGACTGAAAATCCGTGTGTCGGCGGTTCGATTCCGTCCCGAGCCACTTTTACAAATAAATATTGACAGTATGGCGGTTGTGGCGAAGTGGTTAACGCACCAGATTGTGGCTCTGGCACTCGTGGGTTCGATTCCCATCAATCGCCCCATACATATTTTTGCGGGTGTAGTTTAGTGGTAAAACCTCAGCCTTCCAAGCTGATGTCGTGGGTTCGATTCCCATCACCCGCTCCATTTGTATATCGTTCATGGGCCTGTAGCTCAGCTGGTTAGAGCGCACGCCTGATAAGCGTGAGGTCGGTGGTTCGAGTCCACTCAGGCCCACCATGATCTTCCGCAGTAGCTCAGTGGTAGAGCTATCGGCTGTTAACCGATCGGTCGTAGGTTCGAGTCCTACCTGCGGAGCCAAAATGGAGAAGTACTCAAGTGGCTGAAGAGGCGCCCCTGCTAAGGGTGTAGGTCGCGCAAGCGGCGCGAGGGTTCAAATCCCTCCTTCTCCGCCATTTATCTGGCCCGTTGGTCAAGCGGTTAAGACACCGCCCTTTCACGGCGGTAACACGGGTTCGAATCCCGTACGGGTCATTTTTAAAAGAGATCTATGAAAGATCTCTTTTTTATTTTCATCAAAACGAAAGACCGCCATCATCGCGGTCTTTTTTTACATATTCATGGAATAGATCGTATAAGACAAGTATGTCGCAAAGAATCCCCATAAGACATAAGGGATTAGTAAAATAGAAACGACTTTACTGAGCTTACGTGAGACGATGACAAGTGCGAGTGCTGTCAGTGCAACAAGCAGGGAGTCAATGGTAGCGGCAAACAAATCTTTTTGTGTAAATTGAAAAAAGCTAAAGGCTTGATTGAAGACATAATTTAAAAGAAAAAGAATCCAAAACGGTAAAGTGATTTTTTGAAATCCATACTTCCCATAAATAATCGCTGCGGACAACGAGATGAGAGCAAATAAGACAGCCCACACAGCTCCAATCACACCCCCACTAGGTGTCCATTCCGGTTTGTTTAATGCATCATACCATTCTCTGTCAATAGGGAACAAGAACCCTGCAATAGAGAATAGTGCGTATGTAATAAAGAAGACGATAATCGCCCAAATGATACTTTTTCTAGCCATCAAGAATCTCCTCCAATCAAATTCACTCTTAAAGTGATTTCCCAATTATTACATGATATAAACATAAAGCCCCCAATATGAGGGGGCCTATTGATTTTTTTCTGTATAAGGTTCTTCTTCGTACGGCTTCAAGTCACCAAACACCGTCATGACGCCTTCTTCATCTAATGCATCTTCATAGGCTTCGTGTGCTTTATTCGGATACACCTTGCTTGCTTTTCCTTCGAGATCAGCAGCTGCGAATCCTTCATAGTCTTCAACATAATCTTCATCTTCTGATTGTGTATACACATCATCGTATGTCTCGGGAGGAAATTCCATATCGGACGGGGTATCAGAGTTGCCGTAGCGTTCTACGTCTTGATATGCATCTTCTCCATCGTAGGCAGCACTTTCTTCATTTTCAAATTGTCCTGATGGTGGATTTAACAAATCCTCTTCAATGGGACGATTTTGTGAAACGGTCTGCTCTTTTGAATGCTCTGTGCATGTGACGGCGGTAGGCAAGGCTTCTAAGCGTTCTTTAGGAATAGGGGCTTTACATACCTTGCACACACCATAAGAGCCGTCTGCGATTGCTTGGAGTGCTTCATTGATGTCTGACAAATGTTCATGTGCCAAACTGTTTAAGGCAATATCTTTTCCGCGCTCGAACAGTTCTGTTCCTTGGTCTCCAGGATGGTTGTCATAGGCAGACAGTTCTCCGACTGCATCATAAGGAAATGATACTTTTTGTTCATCGTCATGGCTATTGGCTTCAATTTCTTGTTTTTCATCGAGAAGTCTCTGCTTCAAATGATGTAATTCGTCTTTAGACAACAATGCGATCATCCTTTCATATCAAACATATTGTTAGTATGAGCAATTTTGCATGTAAGACTTGTTCCAATTTGAAGCAATTCCTCATAAAAAACGCCTGCGGCTGCAGGCGTTGTATGCTACGCAATATAATATTGTAATATCAATGCGATCGTTAACAGGAAACCGAAAAATGTATTGGTTTGAGCTGTAGACTTCATGGCATTCATTAATTCAATTGGCTTTTCTTTTTGCTTAAACTCTTTAATGGCTGTATATGCTTTCGGCACACTGAGTAAAACAAGAAGGCTCCAAAGGCCAATGATATCTGTGAGGATATAAACAAAAATGAGTACGTATGATACCAAAAACATGGAAAGTAGAATGTTCACTGCAGCTTTTCGTCCAGCAAGGATAGCAAGTGTTTTACGTCCATTTTCCTTATCGCCGTCTAAATCCCGGATATTGTTCGACAGTAAGATGGCTCCAACTAAAATAGAAATCGGCAATGACACGAGAACAGCTGTTGACGTCAGTGTTCCTGTTTGGATATAGAAACTAATAAGGATGATTCCTAATCCCATAAAAGCACCTGACACAAGTTCTCCAAATGGTGTATAAGCAATTGGTACAGGTCCACCGGTATAGAAATAGCCTGCTGCCATACAAATAAGTCCTATAAGTGCAATCCACCAGCTAGACATCATGCAAATATAAATCCCAAGGAATAGAGAGAGTGCGAATAATGCATAAGCGAGGCTGAGAACTGTTTTTGGTTTCACACCATTTCTAACAATGGCGCCGCCGATGCCGACAGATTTCTCATTGTCCAACCCGCGAACATAGTCAAAATACTCATTAAACATGTTCGTTGCAATTTGGATAAACATAGATGCAAATAGCATAGCTAAAAATAGGCCAACATGTATTTGACCACTCGGAAGTGCTAGAACAGTTCCTAAAGTAACGGGAATAAATGCGGCTGTTAATGTATGCGGTCGTAATAAATTCCACCAAATCCGCCAGTTCTTATCAGGCTTAATCGGTGAAAGCTGATCTGTTATCGATTGATGCTGCATAAAATATACTCCTTTAAATAAAAAAATACGTACACGTCCAAATTCCAGTTTAGCAAAGTTCAAAAAGGTGTCAATATATTGATGCGATGAAACCTGAAAAAGATGTTTGCTAATCGTTGCCATATAGAGAGAAAGCTTAATCTTGGGACAAATCTTGCCATTTTTCTTTAGATGCTCTCGTTTCGATAAGCGGGAGCGAAAAAATCTTGAAAGCGTGATATAATAAGGATTCGAGGTTTTAAAAGCTGTTTTCTTTACTAAGTTCATCTGTTAAGGTTTATAATAGAAAAACAGGTCATTCGACATACTCGAATGTTCATGTATTTTTCACATGATGGTTTTATTTTTTTATGTTATTTCATGGATTTTGGAGGAATGTATCATGGTGACAACAGTGCAAAGTACTTTCCGGCAGGAAGCGCTTGCGACATTAGAAGAAGCGAATAACGTCAACCATGCTGTTTTGATAAGCTACTCCAGAAGAGTTGACGATCTGGATCCTCTTGCCTTTTTCCAAAGCGGCGAAGCGGATTTTTTAGGCGAGCGGTTTTTTTGGTCTGATCCAGAAAGCCAAATGATATTTTCTGGACTTGGCAGAGCGGCCGTCATTAAATCATCTGAGCAAGGCACGGAACGATTCGAGACAGTTCATCATGAATGGGAACAGCTAAAACAACACATGTTCCATTTTCATGATGAGAAGGAGTTAAAGCATGCGGCTGTTGGTCCGCTTTTATTTGGAGGATTTTCATTTGATCCGTATGAAGAGAAGGCGCGTCACTGGGAAGCATTTGGCGAGGCTCATCTTTTTGTGCCATCTATGATGCTGACTGTCTCAACAGAAGGCACGTTTCTTACGATCAATGAATGGAAGCAGGTGGACGGGAATGTTCATCAGCTCATTCAAGGGTTAGAACAGAAAGCTTCTCGTTTCGAGACATTGCCGGTGCGAACTGATGGACAAGCTGAGCTAGTTCATATGGAAGAGCTGGATGTGAAGGAATGGATGAAGGCGATTCATGAAGCGACAGAGCACATTCGTGCGAACGAATATGAAAAGGTTGTTTTAGCAAGAGAAGTCTTGCTTCACTATAAAAATCAAATTGAACTTGCTCCACTATTAGCAGAATTATTAAAGCACCAAACGACGAGTTATGTATTTGCTATAGAACAGGGAAGACAAGCGTTTGTTGGGGCGACACCGGAACGTTTAGTCAAAAAAAGCGGTGATGAAGTCTTTTCATCATGCTTAGCAGGTTCCATTGTACGCGGGAAAGATGAAATCGAAGATCAAGCATTAGGTGAGGAACTGCTTCACGATGAGAAGAATTTGATTGAACATCAAATTGTCGTCAATATGATTGAGCAAGCATTTGAGGCAAACTGCCATCACGTGCATAAACCTCATCAACCAAGTCTTTATAAAACAAAAAACATTCAACATTTATTTACACCGATTGTAGGAGAAATCAAAAGCAGCTGTTCCCTCTTTTCATTAATAGAGCAGCTCCATCCAACGCCAGCATTAGGAGGATATCCGAAGGAAAAGGCGGTTGAGGTGATCCGTGAAATTGAACCGCTGAAACGTGGTTGGTATGCCGCACCGGTTGGCTGGATCGATTCTCAGGACAACGGAGAATTTGCTGTAGCGATTCGGTCAGGTCTTATTGAGGAAGAACATGTTCGTTTGTTCGCTGGCTGCGGAATTGTCGAGGATTCCCTTGCAAAGCAGGAGTACGAGGAAACGCAAGTGAAATTAAGACCAATGCTGTCTGCTCTTGGAGGTCGTCCGATTGAATAATCACATCATGACAACATATATTGGCAGATTGATGGATGAATTTGTACAAGGTGGTGTGAAGGAGGCGGTTGTCTGTCCTGGTTCCCGTTCAACCCCGCTTGCGATGCTGGCTCTTGCCCATCAAGACATCCATGTCCATGTGTTAGTGGACGAACGGTCTGCTGCTTTTTATGCGCTGGGTCTTGCGAAAGCGAGTCAAAAACCAGTGCTGCTCATTTGTACATCAGGTACGGCAGCTGCTAACTTTTACCCAGCCATTGTAGAGGCTCATTATTCCCGGGTACCACTCATTGTTTTAACTGCTGATCGGCCGCACGAATTGAGGGAAGTTGGGGCTCCTCAAGCGATTGATCAGCAATTCTTATTCGGTAAGTTTGTTAAATGGTTCACAGACTTAGCATTGCCTGAAAAAAGTCAAACGATGCTGCGGTATGTACAGACTGCTGCCGCTAGAGCAAGTCACATCTCAAAGCAGGAGCCTAAAGGACCTGTTCAGGTCAATGTGCCACTGAGAGAACCATTGGTACCTGATCTGTCCATTGATCCTTTTCATAGAGAAGCAAAAGAAACGAAAAAAGTATTAGCAGCAGGTCAGGCTTTCCCAAACGATCATGTCATGTCTGAATTAGTGTCAATTCTGAACCAATCCACAAGAGGGCTGATTGTTGCTGGTGAACTTCATACGAAGGAAGAGCAAGAGGCAGTGTTACGTCTTTCGAAAGCCTTTCATTTTCCCATTTTAGCTGACCCGCTTTCTCATTTACGAAATGGGCATGAAAATGAAGGGTTGATTATCGATGCGTATGACTCTTTATTGAAAGATGGAGCATTACAGCAGCATCTATTGCCTGATATGGTGATTCGTTTTGGACCGATGCCTGTGTCTAAGACTTTATTCAAGTGGTTGGAAAAGCATGCAGAAGTGAAGCAGATTGTGGTAGATGCTGGCGGAGGTTTTCGTGATCCTGGATTAAGTGCATCATACGTGATTGAAAGTCATGTGGCTACTTTTGTAGGTGAAGTCTTAAATAGAGCGGATCAACGAGAGGATACAAATTACTTAAACTGCTGGCAACGTGTCAATTCTTCTTTTAGAACGCATGCAGCCCAATATTCTGATGAGGACCTGGCATTCGAGGGAAATGTGTATCGTCAGCTTCAGCACCTCTTGCCAAAGGAGAGTGTGCTTTTTATCGGAAATAGTATGCCGATTCGTGATGTGGATACATTTTTTGAAACTCAGTCGACACCTTTTCGTATGATGGCGAATCGCGGGGCAAATGGTATTGACGGCGTTGTGTCCACAGCACTTGGAACGTATGCGGCTTTGAAACAACCGATCACCCTGGTCATTGGAGACTTGTCTTTTTACCATGATATGAATGGGCTTCTTGCCGCTAAGCTGATGGAAATTCCACTGACGGTTGTTTTGTTAAACAATGATGGCGGAGGAATCTTTTCTTTCCTTCCGCAGGCATCTGATGAACCGTATTATGAGAAACTCTTCGGTACGCCGACTGGGCTGAATTTTGAGTATGCATCGAAGCTGTATGGGGGAACCTATTCGAAGCCAACAACGAAGCAAGAATTACACGATGTGTACATGACGCATATACATGAGCCTGGCCTTCATTTAATCGAAATTGAAACAGACCGGCATTCCCGTGTAGCCAAGCACCGCCAGATGATGGATGAGATTTTAGGAGAAGTGAAAAAAGAATGCCTTCTCTCATAATACGAATGCGTGATGGTGTGGCGTATGAGGTGGTGGATCAAAACCCATCGGCTGAGAATGCCACGTTATGCTTACACGGTTTCACAGGGAGTGCAGCCTCTTGGCAGTTCTTGAATGCCTATATGGAGAATACAAGATTGATTCAGGTCAGCTTGCTTGGTCATGGCCGCACGGACTCGCCAGAAAGCGTGAGAAGATATGCGATGTCGCAGCAGCTGGCGGATCTTGCAGAGATTTTAAATCAATTAAAGCTTCACAAAGTGAATATTCTCGGATATTCTATGGGAGGGCGTATTGCTTTATCATTTGCCTCCCGTTATCCAGAACGTGTAAACAAACTGATTCTTGAGAGTACTTCTCCAGGAATTCACTCTTTCAAGGAGCGGATGACAAGGCTAAAGCAGGATCATCAGCTGGCTCAAAAGATTAGACATGAAGGCTTAACTCAGTTTGTGGATTTTTGGGAGAACATTCCGCTGTTTGCTTCGCAGAAATCCTTATCAGCGGGCAGGCTGGCTCAACTGAGAGAGGGAAGGCTAAAATCCAATCCCCTTGGGCTAGCTCGCAGCCTAGAAGGCATAGGAACAGGTTCACAGCCGTCTATGTGGCAGGCACTAAAGCATATCAAACTGCCTGTTTTGTTCATATGCGGAACGCTTGATGAAAAGTTCTGTCATATCGCCAAACGTATGCAGCAGGAGCTTGAAGGCAGTCAATTAACATTGGCAGAGCATGTAGGGCATACAGTTCATGTGGAACAGCCACATTTTTTTGGTAAAATAGTAAGTGAGTTTATTTTAGCGCAAGATTAAAGGAGGAAATATTGATGGCTATTGAATGGCAAACTGAGCGTCAGTATGACGAAATTTTATATGAAACGTATCATGGGATTGCAAAGATCACCATTAACCGTCCACATGTACATAACGCGTTTACACCAAAGACCGTCAGTGAATTAATTGATGCATTTTCACGCGCTCGTGATAATTCTGATGTTGGTGTGATCGTACTTGCAGGTGCTGGAGGTAAAGCATTCTGTTCTGGTGGAGACCAAAAAGTACGCGGCCATGGCGGCTATGTAGGAGACGATCAAATTCCGCGTCTAAACGTATTAGACTTACAGCGTTTGATTCGTGTCATTCCAAAACCAGTCATTGCGATGGTTGCAGGTTATGCGATTGGCGGGGGACATGTTCTTCATATCGTTTGTGATCTGACAATTGCAGCAGACAATGCCATTTTTGGACAAACAGGACCAAAAGTAGGCAGCTTTGATGCTGGTTATGGCTCAGGCTATCTTGCACGTATTGTTGGTCATAAGAAAGCGAGAGAAATCTGGTACTTATGCCGTCAATACAATGCACAAGAAGCGCTTGATATGGGACTTGTCAACACAGTTGTACCATTAGAGCAGCTTGAAGAAGAAACAGTGAAGTGGTGTGGGGAAATGCTAGAAAAGAGCCCGACTGCTTTACGATTCTTGAAGGCTGCATTTAATGCAGATACGGATGGATTAGCTGGGATTCAGCAATTTGCAGGGGATGCGACACTTCTTTATTACACAACAGATGAAGCAAAAGAAGGACGCGATTCCTTTAAGGAAAAACGCAAGCCGGACTTCGGTCAGTTCCCGCGTTTCCCTTGATTCAATGATATGAATGAAAACAGCTTAGTGCATCAGACTAAGCTGTTTTCTTTTACGAAAAGGAGGTGTCATGATGAAGCAACCCAATTGGCTGCTGCACCGTGCCTATTTAACGCCAGACCGAGTCGCGCTCATTTATCAAGATAAAAAGTGGACATTTCGCGAATTAGCCTTTGAAGTAGATGAGCTTGCAAATAGACTTGCACGTACATCACTGAAAAAAGGGGAGACGGTTGCGCTTTTGATGAACAATCATCCTCAAATGGTGATGCTTGTTCATGCTTGTTTTTTATTAGGATTAAAAATCGTGCTATTGAACAATAAGTTAACAAAAACTGAAAGACTCTATCAGCTTGTAGATTCAAAAGCCAAGGTTTTATTAACAGAACCTGTTTATGCGAAGGATCATGATGGTGATTTACCTGTTTATACAATGGAAACTTTACCTGAAGCTGATCAAGATCATGAAAAGAAAATCGAGAAAGACTTTGATTTGAATGAAACAGCGACCATCATGTATACATCTGGAACGACAGGGCGTCCAAAAGGGGTGGAGCAAACGTTTGGCAATCATTTTCATAGTGCTGTTTCCTCTGCACTGAATGTAGGCATCAGAGAGAACGACCGCTGGCTCATTGCGCTGCCCCTTTTTCATATAAGCGGCTTATCAGCTCTATTTAAATCTGTTATATATGGCATGACCGTCGTGCTTCATCAAAAATTTGACGTTGATGAAATAAAGGATTCAATTGAACAGCATCGTGTGACAATGATATCAGTTGTTCAAACGATGTTATCCCGTTTATTAAGCAGGCTAGAAGAATGTCCGTCTTCTTTACGCTGTCTTTTATTAGGCGGAGGACCTGCGCCGTATGCAATGCTTCAAGAGAGCAAAGAGAAGGGCTTTCCTGTGTTTCAATCGTACGGTATGACGGAAACCTGCTCACAAATTGTGACACTTGCGCCTGAATTTAGTGTAGAAAAGCTTGGATCTGCGGGAAAACCTCTATTTGGATGTGAACTGAAGATTCAAAGTGGAGAACGCACTTGTCGACCTTTTGAGCATGGTGAAATTATGGTCAAAGGTGCAAATGTAATGAAAGGTTACCTTCACCGTGAAGAAGAAACCGCTGCCGTTTTTGATCAAGACTGGCTGAAAACAGGGGATATTGGCTATGTGGATGAGGAAGGGTTTTTATTTGTGCTCGACCGACGTTCAGATTTAATTATTTCTGGTGGAGAGAATATTTATCCTGCGGAAATTGAAGCGGTTCTCTTAACACATCCGTATGTAAAAGAAGCCGGAGTGACGGGTATATATGATGATAGATGGGGAGAGGTACCTGCTGCCTTTCTTGTGACAGACCATAAGATACCTGAGAATGAGCTCTATGCTTTATGTCAGTCGCATTTAGCCAAGTATAAATGGCCAGCTGCTTTTCACTTTGTGGACGAGCTGCCAAGAAATGCGTCGAATAAATTGCAGAGGCACAGACTCAGGATCAAAGGGGTTTTTTTAGATGATTCAAATTGAACGAGTGATATTATATCATGTCACGATGAAGCTCAAGCAGCCATTTACAACAAGTTTAGGAACAATCTCAGAGCGTGAGTTTATTATTGTCGAGGTAAAAGATCAAACAGGATTGACTGGGTGGGGAGAGGTGTCTGCCTTCTCTTCCCCGTGGTATACAGAAGAAACAATCGAAACCTGTTATCACATGCTAAGGGCTTTCTTTATTCCAAACGTGCTGACGCGTTCTTTTACACACCCTTCAGAAATTCCAGACAGCTTGTACCACTTTAAAGGCAATAGAATGGCCAAAGCGGGAATTGAAGCGGCTGTTTGGGATATTTATGCGAAGCGTGAGAATAAGTCCTTACGCGACGTATTAGGCGGCAAGAAAGAGAGAATTCCATCTGGTGTTGTGGCGGGTTTAGGACCCATTGATGAAATGCTTCAGCAAATTCAGCAATATGTTGACCAAGGCTACCAGCGTGTGAAGGTGAAGATTAAGCCGGGACAAGATATTGGACTCCTTCAAAAGATAAGAGAGTCTTTCCCTGATCTTCCGTTAATGGCGGATGCAAACTCTGCCTATGAATTAAAGGATATTAGTAAACTGAAGCAGCTTGATGACATTCGATTATTAATGATTGAACAGCCTTTAGCTGCAGATGATATTGTGGATCATCGTCATTTGCAAAAGCATTTAAAAACACCTATTTGTTTGGATGAAAGCATTTGTTCTTTAGACGATGCCCGAAAAGCTGTAGAACTAGGCAGCTGTCAGATTATTAATGTGAAGCCTTCACGAGTTGGTGGGCTGACAGAAGCACTTAAAATTCATGCGTTTTGTAAGGAGCATCAAATTCCGTTATGGTGCGGGGGGATGATTGAAACAGGCATTTCCCGTGCGCAGAACGTGGCACTTGCTTCGCTTCCGCAATTTACAATCCCAGGTGATATTTCAGCTTCGTCAAAATACTGGGAGCAGGATATCATTTTTCCTGAAATCAAAGTTGAAAACGGGTTTATTGAGGTTCCTCGTTCACCAGGAATGGGTGTGGAAGTTGATTATCAAGCGCTCCGTTCTTTCTCAGATAAAATTGACGTGTTCACAAAACATGATTTTGTAAAATGAAAACGAGATCATCACCTTTTGCACATCCAATAGAAAATATGTATAGTGGGGGAAAGTTTTTCCTTCCTGTCTGAAAAAAAGAAAGAGCGGTGATCCGCTCTTTCTTACTCTTCTGCCAGCTCGCTGTCGTAAGCAAGCTGTCCAATATACTGATGCATCTCATTAGGCATGTTTGTTACATGACCATATTCATAATCCCAAAGGTTTAAAAAGGAGTGAGCTGCCTGATAAAATGCGGCTTCGTCCGCGTCATGAATTTCGTCAAAAAACGTTTGAAGCAGCCGATCGTGTTTCAAAGTGAAGCGCCTCCTTTAATGAGACTTAAAGATCTTGTGGTTTAAACGTTTTACAATCAGTTTCTTCACTTTTCGCAGCCGTATTTCCTGTGTGGCTGACGACATAGATTGCATCTGCTCCACAGCGATTTCCATCATTCCAATAGGAACAGTTATTTACTTCACAAAGGATTTTTTGACTCATACAGATGACCTCCTTTTGAGTATGTCTTTCGTTTATAATGTAACCGAAATGAACGTCGTCCATTCATGTTAATCTTCCTGGCGAATATAGCGCTTATCCTTCATAAACAATTTCCAGAAGAGATAGAACCCAGGAAATAAGATGATGAAACCTACAATATACGTTATAAATAATGCCCTAAATGTGACAGGGTCTGTAAATCCAGACATGATTGTAATATCTGGATAAGCCATATAGGGCAAATGAGCACGTCCATACACATAGCTTGCTAAGAAATATTGAATGGTAATCGCAATGACGGCTAAACGTGGTCTCCCTTTCCGATGCTTAAATCGGCTGTTTGGTATAAATAGAGCCAATCCCGCAAGCAAAAACATGAGCAGGGAAACAAGAAGAATTGGGATGTTCTCCATCATTTTTGAGAACAGCCAATTGGCCTCGCTTCGTAGTGTCAGCATGATAAAGAGGGCCATCATGAGAGAAAGTGGACCCGTAATGAGTGCTCCCCTTCTATAAATGCTGTAGGCTTCGTTTTCATCTGCCACATTAGAGAAATCAGCTAAAAGCAAAGATGAGAGAAAAAGGGTGCTGAAAATCGCAAAGCCCACGAAGGAATAGACATTTGCACTTGTAAAGACCAGTCCTAGATCTAACGAGTAGACGTTGTTCTCCTGAAAGATAAATCCACCATGGGTAATCGGGAGAACCATGATGAGGATGGACGGAATGATAAAGCCGCTAATCCCTGAAATGTATGTGACGGCTTTCCGGTATTTTTTAGGCAGTGAATGAGAAAATACGAGAAACCCGCTTCGCAGTGCAAGAAGCAATAAAATGATGCTGCCCGGTATTAATAAAACGGTGCCAAGCACAAAGGTTGCGCCTGGAAACAGGCTAAACAATGCGACGACGATGGCCACAATGAATACGTTTGTCACTTCCCATGTTGGAGAGAGGTACTTATTTGCAATATTAGCGGCCTTTGTTTGCTCTCTATTCATATAAATCATCGACCAAAATCCTGCGCCGAAATCCATTGATGCCATCACTGCGTAGATAAAAACGAATCCCCATAAGATGGTGATTGCAATAAGCGCATCAGTTGTAACATCCATTTGCATCAAGATCGCTCCCTTTTTAAGATTCTGTTAACCGTAGGTCTTCTTCAATTGAATGTTTTCTAAAGTAGTACGTTAGTACAATAACGGTTGCTATGCCTAAAATGAGATAGACAATGGCAAAAAGGATGAAGAGTGTCCCAATAGAGCCTGATGACGTGACGACCTCTGAGGTTTTGAGCATTCGATAAATGACCCATGGCTGGCGGCCTGTACATGCAAAGATCCAGCCGAATTCAATGGCCAAAAGACTAAGTGGTCCGCCGAATAAGTAAAGAAAAAGGAGCCACTTCGGATAATGTTCACGTTTTAAAATTTTACGGTAGAGCAGTGCTAACACAGCAAATAGAATGAGCACTGATCCAATAATGACCATTCCGTTAAATAACGTGTGAATAAATAAAGGCGGCCACTCGTCTCTAGGAAAATCATTTAAGCCTTTGACCACTGTATCAAAGCTATTTCCTGCGAGAAAACTAAGGGCCCAAGGGATTTCTATAGCACCTTTAATTTCCTGCGAATCGACATCAGTAAAACCACCTATTGCAAGAGGCGCGTGTGATTGGGTTTCAAATAAACCTTCTGCACCCGCTAACTTTTCAGGCTGATATTCATACAGGAGCTGAGCGGATTCGTGACCGTTTAAAGCTGTAAGAAAAGAGAAAAGTCCACCTACAATGAGTCCAAGAAAAAGGGCTTTTCGATGAAACGAATAGAGCTTCTCATTCTTTCTTGTTTTGAGCATTTTAAAAGCAGCCACTGAAGCAATCACAAAGGCACCTGTTGTAAAAGCAGACAGCACGACATGTGTAGCGGTCACAACAAAACTTGGATTGAAAAAGGCCTTCCAAGGCTCAATATTTGTGATTTCTCCATTGACCATCTGAAAGCCAGCAGGTGTTCCTTCAAAAGCATGTACGTTTGTAATCAGAATTGCTGAAGCGGCTGCGCCGATCACAACAAAAATAACGGTAATGATGCGCATAGCAGGTGAGAGGCGATCCGCTGCGTACACATAAATAGACATAAATAATGCTTCAATAAAAAAAGCATAGATTTCAATCTGAAATGGAAGTGACATGACCTTTCCGATAACCTCCATAAAACCCGGCCATAGAAGGGCAAGCTGCGTACCGGCAATGGTACCAGTTGGAATGGCGACGCCTAATAGGACAGCCTGTGCCTTTGTCCACCGCTTGGCCATGACTGCATAATGCGGGTCTTTCGTTTTTTGGAAGATGAGTTCAGCTAATAAAATCATTAGCGGGATTCCGACGCCAAGCGAGGCATAAATAATATGAAAGCCCATTGTTGTGCCGAACAGGCTTCTAGCTAAAACGAGATCAGTCAATTTTTTCTCCGCCTTTCTTATCGCTTCTCTTTTTCATGATGCTTATTATTCTCCACCATTTTTAGATTATTCTTCCTGACTAAGAAAGCTTGTTTTTTGACAAGTTGTAAAAGAGGGAGTAGAATATAATTATAAAACGTAATAATTACGTTTTGATATGAAAGGAGTTTTGACATTGAAAAGAGATATTCATCCAACCTCACATGAAGTTGTATTTATGGACGTAAACAGCGGTTATCGCTTCTTAAGTAGATCAACAAAGACATCACATGAGACCGTAGAGTGGGAAGATGGGAAGACTTATCCTGTCATTAAAGTAGAGACAAGCTCTGATACGCACCCATTTTATACAGGACGCCAGAAATTCGGAGAAAAAGGCGGCAGAGCGGAGCAATTTAAGAAAAAATATCAAATGTAAACAAAGGAACACACCTGATCATGGTGTGTTTTTTTTGTGTAGTAAAAAAACCCCGGCTGATCGCGCAGGGTTTAAGGAATTAATCATTTAAAGCGGTTTTTAAGGTGTTTAAATTTTGTTTCATTAAGCTGACGTAGCTTTCGCCATTTTTGGCATCATCTTCAGTAATGGATTCTAGATTTTTGAGTGTGAGGCTTTTTGCCCCAATTTCACTGCGGATCGTATCTGAGACTTTACTGCTGACGTTATTTTCAAAAATCACATATTGAATGTGATGCTTTTCTGCCTGTTGTACAATATTTTGGAGCTGCTTTTGTGAAGGCTCTTCAGAAGCGGAGAGTCCTAATACACTGATCTGCTCAATACCATAGCGCTTTTCCCAATAACCGTAAGCTGCGTGAGAAACAAGAATTTCTTTATGTTTTGCTTTAGATAACGTTGTTTTGAATTCTTGATCTAAAGATTGTAATTCTTTTTTTAATTTTTCATAGTTTTTTGTGTATTCATCTTTATGATCTGGATCTAACGAAACGAGTGTTTCTTTAATGTTTTTCGCCATTTGCTGCGCATAGACAGGGTCTAACCATGCATGCGGATCTTTATCCCCGTGATCGTGTCCATCATGGTCATGATCTTCACCTTCATGATCGTGGTCGTCGCCTTCTTCATGTGCATGTTCTTCTTTTGTCGATAACAGTTTGATGCCTTCAGCAGCTTTGACAGTTTTCACGCCTTGGTCTTTTAATGTAGCAGCTGTTTTGTCAGCGAATGCTTCAGCACCTGTACCGCTGTAAATAAAGGCGTCACCTTCAGCCATTTCAACCATCGTTTTTGAACTTGGTTCAAAGCTATGTGCATCTGCATTGGCAGGGTACACACTTTGAGCATGAACGTGAGAGCCGCCAATTTTTTCAGTGAAATCTTGAATTGGGAAGATCGTGGTATAAATGGTTAATTTCCCGTCTGCATTTCCTTTTGAAGCATTTGTCCCCGCACTGCTTGAGCAAGCGGTAAGACCGATCGCGAATAAAGCAGCTGTTAAAATAAAAAAGATTTTTTTCATCTAAAAAATGTCTCCTCTCAATCTATTAGATAGAAATGATTACGATTTAATGTCCTGAGTTATTGTATCGTAATAATTACGATTTGAAAAGAGGAAAATAAAAATTTTTCATCAAGCAGATGTTTCCTCTAAAAAAATATGACGCAAAACGTGACGAAATTTCAAACATTGTGCTATATTTATTTTTAAAAAAAGATAAAGGAATGGACAAACATATGAAACTTTTAGACGAAATCATCGAATACAATCAACAATTTATTGAAGAGAAGAAATACGAAGAATTTACAACAACGAAGTTTCCACAGAAAAAAGCTGTCGTTCTATCATGTATGGATACAAGACTTGTTGAACTACTTCCACGTGCAATGAACATGAAAAATGGAGATATTAAGATTGTCAAAAGTGCTGGTGCTCTTGTTTCTCATCCATTTGGAAGTATTATGCGAAGCATTTTAGTGGCTGTCTATGAATTAAATGCTGACGAGGTTTACGTCATCGGGCATCACGATTGCGGCATGAGCAAAATAGATAGCCAAACCCTTTTAAATAAAGCCATTGAGCGTGGTATTCCAGAAAAACGAATTGAAGTACTGGAATACTCAGGAATCGATTTTAAACAGTGGCTCAAAAGCTTTAGCTCAGTTGAAGAGAGTGTGAAGGACAGTGTGTCCGTTGTGAGAAATCATCCGCTTCTTCCATCAGATGTGCCTGTACACGGGCTTGTGATTGATCCTGGAACAGGTAAGCTTGACTTAGTTGTCAACGGATATGAAGAAAAGTAATTTATTTTTCTTTTTTAGGCGGAACAGGGTCGATGCCGCCGGGGTGCAGCGGGTGACATTTTAAAATCCGTTTGATTGTGAGCCAGCCGCCTTTTAAAGCGCCATGCGTTTTGATCGCCTCTAGTCCATAGTTTGAGCAGGTTGGATAAAACCGGCAGCTAGGCGGTGTAAGAGGGGAAATATATTTTTGGTAAAAGTGTATCATGCCGATAAAAATTGGTTTCATCGAGGTTCCTCCTTGTCTGTCTTTCACAGTATAAGAAAAAAGGACAAGGAAGGAAAGTTTTATAAACTAAGCTGGTCGGAGAAATATGTTATAATATAGGAAATTGCAATTATAGGAGTGGTGATTATGCCTTCAGTTGAAAGCTTTGAACTTGATCATAATGCTGTAAAAGCGCCATATGTTCGTCATTGCGGCGTTCATAAAGTGGGATCAGATGGAGAAGTAAATAAATTTGATATTCGTTTTTGTCAGCCAAATAAGCAGGCGATGAAACCTGATACGATTCATACATTAGAGCATTTACTTGCGTTTAATATTAGAACACACTCAGAGAAATATGATCATTTTGATATCATCGATATTTCTCCAATGGGCTGCCAGACAGGCTACTATTTAGTCGTCAGTGGTGCACCGACACCAAAAGAGATCGTTGAAATGCTTGATGCAACATTCAAGGATGCAGTTGAGGTAACAGAAATTCCTGCTGCAAATGAAGAGCAATGCGGTCAAGCGAAGCTTCATGATCTTGAAGGAGCAAAACGTTTAATGCGTTTCTGGCTTTCACAGGATCAAGAAGAGCTTTTAAAAGTATTTGGTTAATCGGATAGTGAACCGGGCATATCGGATGTCCGGTTTTTTTATATGAAATCGATCATCAGATGTAAAAACAGGGGATATTTGTTAAAATGGACATGTCAATAAAAGAAGGGGGAAACTTGGATGCGAAAAATGATGGGAATCATTCTGATGCTCGTGTTACTTAGTGCATGTGGAAACTCTGCAGCGAGCAACGACAAAGGGGAAGTGCCTGAGTTATTAGAAGTTAAGCTTACAGGACCGGAGCAAGTGGAGAAAAATGAAAGCGTTATAGTAAAAGCAGCTGTCACATATGGTGATACGCCTGTTGACGATGCAGATGATGTTCAATTTGAAGTGTGGAAAGATGGCGATAAGGATAACAGCAAGATGATTCAGCCAAAGAAAGAAAATAAAGGTGTATATGAATTGCATACAGCCTTCAAAAAAGATGGCCTTTATATCATACAAGTCCATGTGACAGCTAAACAGCAGCATAATATGCCAAAGACAAACATCCACGTAGGTAATGTGAAAAAAGAAAGTTCATCTACTGAAGAAGAAACCTCACATCATTGAAAGCGGTTTTATTTTGAGTTAGGACGTTGGTTTGGTTCAGCATCCTTTGGTGAATCGACTTTATGCTTGTATTCATAAGCCTTTGATGTCGTCCATAGTGATAAAAAGACAACGATTGAGATAATGATAAAGCTGATAATCCCAAGTAACAGCATCTAACTCCCTCCTTATTTCCATATTAACATATATTTCATGCAGTCAAAATAGAAGAAATTGATGGCAGGTTTCAGTATAATAAAAAAAGGGTATTCTCATACTAAGCGCAACTACATAAGGAGGAATCAACATGTCAGAAAAATTATTAAACGTCGTCAATAAACAAGTAGCTGATTGGACTGTACTTTATGTGAAATTACATAACTATCACTGGTATGTAAAGGGAAAAGACTTCTTTACACTCCATGAAAAATTCGAGGAATTGTATACAGAAACAGCCACATATATTGATGATTTGGCTGAGCGTATGCTTGCGTTAAATGGAAAGCCTGTTGCGACAATGAAAGAGTGCTTAGAAATCTCTAGCATTCACGAAGCTGAAGGCAAAGAATCAGCTGAGCAAATGGTGAAAAATCTATTTGATGATTTCTCCAATATTGCAGAGGAATTAAAGCAAGGAATGGAACTGGCTGCAGAGGTTGGCGATGAAACAACTGGTGATATGTTACTAGCCATTCATCAATCCATTGAAAAACACAACTGGATGCTAAAAGCATTTTTAGGATAATACGAATGTGGAAGGAATGTCGATCATAAGATCGGCATTTTTTTGATGGATTTGTGACAGACAGCCCATTCAAATCATAGGGCTTTAAGCCGAAGAGAAAAGAGAAGGGAGGGGAGAAGATGTCCTCAATTGCAGGAATGATGAGTCAGCAAGTGGCAAGTATTCAAAAAACACTCAATATTAGTTTGTTGAATTCACAGCTTGCCACCAACACAGCACAAGCCATGGTGATGCTGGATCAAGTACAGCAGCAGCCCCAAGCTGTTCAGCCTAAAGATTCAGATGCTACATTTATTGATGTCAGGGTTTAAAGAAGAAAGTCGCCTTTCACAGGCGGCTTTTTTACGGTTTTATCAGTGTTTTCGAGCAAAATGACCCCGCCTTTATTTTTTGTCGTCCAAGCTATTGATCAGATCTGGCATATACTATTCACGTAAAGAGTTCCACTCTGAAAGGATGTTGATGCCAAGTGAGCAAAGATTTAGGCATCTTTTCGTTGTTTACAGTTAGTTTGTCGGCAATGGGCTTTCTGTTTGGTGGAGCAGGATATTTACTGATGACATTAGTGACACTGATGGCAATTGAATTAATTTGTTCAAGCCTAAGAGAATCTGTGACTGGACAGCTCACAATGAAGCGGTTTTTTACTAGGCTAGTTCGAAAGGTTGTGACGATCTCCTTAATATCCATGGCACATTTCTTCGATGTCATGCTGAAAACAAATGGGACGATCAAGGATTTAGCGCTCATCTTTTATATCATTTATGAATCCTACCAAATCGTCTCGACAGCTAAAGCCCTCGGAATTCCCATCCCACAGTTATTCATTGATGTGTTAGACATGATTAAAAATAAATTGCGAAAAAAGCCGTAATTTGTCCATATCTGGTCATACTAAAGGAAAAAGGATGAATCAGATGGCGAGACACACATACTATGTATCCGTGCAAGACGGGTCAATATCACAGCACAGAGATGCGGCTGCTTGGCAATTTCAAATAGAAGCAGACGATGATCAAATTTTGCAGCTGAGAGACTATTTTGATGAGCAGTATATGACAGATTGGAAAGGCTTCTTTCGGGCACATGTTCCATTCCTTGAATATCATTATGATAGTCCAAATGACGAAATGGACAGAAAAAGAAAAGAGATTTACTCGATGATTTATGAGCTAGGGAATGAAGAGACAAAGAACTTTATTGAGACAAATGGGTTCATGAATTGAAAAAGCATGTAGAGATTTTCTACATGCTGCTCAGATTGTTGACAAAGGGCTAAAATGATCTTCATTTTAGCCTTTTGTCTTCTTTTCAGCGTGATAGAAAACCTTTGAAGACTAGGAAGGACGAGTGCCAGAGCGGAGCGAATTTGACATTCGTGAGCACCGGCACGCAAACCTGCGGGCGAATTTGAGGGTTTGTCTACACGCTGGGCATGTAGAATTTTCTACATGCTTTTATTTTCGCGGATTTAAGATGCCTCCGATCAGATCACTGATTCCGCCTCTATTTTCCTGCTGCGATTGATGTGAATTTGTTAATTCGTGAGAGGCGCTTTGGCTCTGAGGCTTGTAGCGGTTATCATCTAAACCGACCCGCATCCCAGATGTGCGTTCAAATGGCTGGATAATGACAATTTGGTCTGGTTCTTGGAATTCAAATAAGTAGGATTCGCCAGAAGTTTGTCCAATGAAGGTTTTCCAGTTGACATCTAATTTGACTTTCGGTGCTTTGCCCGTCCAAGCGACAATGGCGTCAGGATCTACACGGCAAGGTGCTTTTAGGATGAGCGGGTTTCCAGTCGTTTTAATGGCAACTTGGGCCCCGTGCCCCTGATAGGAAAGCTTTGAGGTAAACAGCCCTTTCTGTGATAAAATACCAACGCCTACTGGTGTCACGCCGTAGTGGCATTCCTCAGTAAAGGCAAGTAAATCTTCGCTTTCTACGCTCACATGCTGCCAAGGACCGCTTGGCTCTAAATTAATCACTGTCACGTGCTCGCTTGAATCAGCTAAATAGCAAGTACCTTGACCACTCACTTCCATCATCTCAAGGTTTTCACCTGTCAATTTCCTGCTGATATGGTTAAATACTTGGCTGACCGTATTTCCTTTATTCGTTCCAAGTAATCTCTTGCGGTATTGAAATGTCCCTTGGTCTGCAATCATGGCGCCTTTTTTAGCAAAAAAGATCCCACTGCCTTCTGCTTGTAAGGTGAGTTCTTCTAACGTGTTGAAATG
Organism: Bacillus pumilus; assembly: GCF_024498355.1. Lineage (GTDB taxonomy): Bacteria > Bacillota > Bacilli > Bacillales > Bacillaceae > Bacillus > Bacillus pumilus_P. The sequence goes on along the minus strand of NZ_CP101833.1, from coordinate 2,667,475 downwards.
AAATCCCATTGGTGAGGCCTCCTGTCCTGCGTCAAGATGTGAATCCATAAATGCGGCATAAATCGTTTAAATCCAGGGTGGTACCTTGTCCGGTGGCAGTGATCTTCCATTCATGCTGATCTCTCGTTAGTTCAGCACAAATGATGGATGTACAATACGAATAATTCTCTGTTAACTGAAAGGTACAAATCTCTTGCTGCGAGATTTGATCAAAAAGGCGCAGATAGGCATTGGTGACTTGTCCAAAATGATGCGTGCGCTCGTGTGTATCATGTATCGTCGCTGTTACGACGATTTTATGAATATCAGGTGAGACTCTGCTTAATTGCATAATGATCATTTCATTGTCTCGATATCCTCCGCCAAACTGATGATCACCAAGATGACGAACAGCTCCGTCTAAGCTTTGCTGCTGATGATAATAGATCAGATGCTTTGGGGACAACAGCTTGTCCTCCTCATTTAAGAGAAAAACTTGCGTATCTAAATCAATCGGCTGACCAGACAAATCCCAGCCGAGCCCGATATGAATTTGGTCGATATGTGGATTGTCTTTCGTCAAGTCTAGCTTTTGCCCTTTTATGAGGTGTTTCTTGATCGCCTCATGAGGTGCGTCTTCTTTCTCGTTTTTGCTGAGCGGAAGCGGCTGATTCTTTTCTTGTTTTGACCCATTTGTTATGCTCATGCTGGTTTCCTCCTCGTCGTTATAGGACAAACACTGTTTCATTTACGTCATAAGGGGTAAGAAGGTTTCATGATTAAAAATGGACGAAAATGGAGATGATAAAAAGGTTTTAGCGAGAATACCTCATTTTAAATACAGACGAGATGGAACCACTCGTTTGTTTCACTTTTGATAAAAATTCTTCAGAGAAATGTGATCTGTGGTATGATGTTTTACAAGAAGCAAGGACAGGATATGAGGGATTTCACATGCATGTATTTAAAGACTATTATCATAATACGGTCAAGCTCTCTTTTGAAAAGAAGCCTTTTTCAAGTCATCCTAAGCATGTTTGGGCCATCTGCCGCTACCAGGGGAAATGGCTGCTCACTGAACATGAGGATCGGGGCTATGAGTTTCCAGGAGGGAAAGTAGAGCCAAATGAAGAAGCGGACCAAGCCGCTATACGGGAAATTCAGGAAGAGACGGGTGCTGTTGTTCGTGAATTAACGTATATTGGTCAATATCAGGTGCTTGGCAGAGAAAAGGTCATTGTGAAGAATATTTATTTCGCTGATATTGAAAGGCTTGTCAAGCAAGACACGTATTTTGAAACGAAAGGACCCGTTCTTTTCGCAGACTTACCAACATCCATCTCAAAAAATAAAAATTTCAGTTTTATTATGAAAGATGATGTCTTAAGAAAAAGTCTTGCTTATTTAGAAAAGAACGGTTTGATTCGTTAAAAAAGCGCAGGGAGATAGTCCCCTGTGCTTTTTTTATTTTTGAAGAAAACGGCGTTCGAGCCACTCAACGAGCTGATACATGATGGTAGCAAACACGGCGATAATGAAAAGACTTAGAAACACGAGTGTAAAGTTGAAGACTTGAAAGCCATAAATGATCATGTAGCCGAGCCCTTTTGAAGAAACAAGGAATTCCCCTACAATGACCCCAACCCAAGAAAGACCAACATTAACCTTGATGGCAGAGATCATCGTTGGAATACTCGCTGGCAACATGACCTCACGAAAGACAACGCTTTTTTTCGCACCAAAGGTTTTCATTACTTTCAAATAGTTCTCATCGACCTCTTGAAAGGCTGTATAAATGACAATCGTTGTAATGATCACACTAATGATCGCGCCCATGGCGACAATGCTGATCATGCCAGGTCCAAGTGCAACAATTAAAATCGGGGCGAGAGCGACTTTCGGCATGGCATTTAAAATGACTAAATATGGATCAAGAACGTTCGCCAGACGGGTGGACCACCATAAGGCGGCAGCGAGTAAAATGCCGCAAAAGGTACCAAGTAGAAATCCGAGCATCGTCTCAAACAACGTAATACTCATATGATTCATTAACGAACCATCTGATATTTTTTGCACAAACAATTGGCAGACCGCAGATGGTGAACTGAAAATCAGCGGATCTATGAGTCTAAATTGACTGGCAAGTTCCCAAAGAGAAAAGAAGCTGGCGAAAATGATGAGCTGATAGACACGTGTGATGCGTTTTTCCATTCGAACTTTTTTTCGATAGGCTTCATGTAAAAGGTCACTGTGTTTCAACTGTTTTCAGCTCCTTCCAAATCGTTTGAAAGAGCTCTTGGAAACTTGATGTCTGTCTTGCTTCAAAAGGAGAGAGAGTCCTCAGTTCATCAGGAACGGTAAAGATATGCTGGATCGAGCCGGGATGCTTTGAGAATAAGAAAATACGATCACTCATCGCAATGGCTTCGCCGATGTCATGTGTCACAAGGACTGCTGTTTTTTGATAGTTTTTTAATGTGTGAAAAACGAGATCTTCTAATGTCAGTTTGGTTTGGTAGTCTAGAGCTGAAAATGGTTCATCTAGTAAAAGCAGGCTGGGATCAACTGCAAGCGTTCGGGCGAGTGCTGCCCGCTGCCTCATTCCGCCTGACAGCTCCTTCGGATATTTTTCCTCCACATCTTCAAGCCCAAGCTTTGGCAGTAAGCCAAGAGCAGCTGAGGTGGCCTCGTGTGAATCCTGTTTGGCAATTTTCAACCCGAGAATGACATTTTCCTTGATGGTTTTCCAAGGGAACAAATAATCTTGCTGGAGCATGTAGCCGATTTGATGCTCCTTTTGATTCGGTTCTTTTCCTTCGATTAAAATTCGACCTTCAGAGGGCGGCGTAATTCCTGCGATGATGGACAGCAGGGTTGTTTTCCCGCAGCCGCTGGGACCAATAAATGAGATGAATTCACCTTGGTCAATCTCCATATTGATATGCTGTATGGCCGTTGTTTTTTCTTTTAAAGAGAAGTACGTGTGGGTCACATCGTCAATTTGAAGGAAAGACATGTGCTACCTCCTATTCTATTTGTGATCTGTGACCTTCTTTGCAATGGATGAATCGACAAGCTGTTTGTACGGGATAAATTCCGGCAATTCACCGCTCGCCTCCATAATTTCCTGTAACTTGTTCCATTCCTCTTCATTCAGAAGGGGATCTGTTGCATATGAGTGCTGCTGCTTGTAGCGTTTGATCGCAGTTGATAAGACATCAAGGTCCGTATCAGGAAAATGAGATTGGATCGTTTTTGCAATCTCCTCTGGGTGCTTCGCTTCTACCCATTTCTGCGCTTTATAAATAGCACGAGTAAAGGCTTCGGCCGTCTCTTTGTTTTCCTCTAAGTAACTCTTCTTTGCCATGAAGGTGGTATAAGGCACCTTGCCAGAAGCCTTTCCAAAGGAGGCGGTAATGTACCCTCTGCCTTCTTTTTCAATTAAGGAAGCTGTTGGTTCGAATAACTGCACAAAATCGCCAGTTCCAGAGGAGAAAGCACCTGAAATGTTGGCAAAATCAATATTTTGAATCATCCGAAGATCCCTTTTTAAATCAATGCCTTCCTTTTTCAGGACATATTCCCCGACCATTTGCGGCATGCCGCCTTTCCGCTGTCCTAAGAAGTCTTTTCCTTTTAATTGATCCCAAGAGAAATGATTTACTTTCTCTCTTGAAACAAGAAATGTGCCGTCTGTTTGTGTCAGCTGTGCAAAGTTCATGACAGAGTCTTTTGTGTCTTGTGCCTCAACATAGATAGAGGATTCAGATCCGGTCAGCGCGATATCGGCACCGCCGGATAAAAGAGCTGTCATCGTTTTATCGCCGCCCCAAGTGGTTTTTACTTCAACCTCTAAGCCTTCTTCTTTGAAGAATTCCTCTGATAAGGCGACATAAAGCGGAGCATAAAAAACCGAATGGGTGACCTCGGCTACTTGTACGGTCTGCTCTTGTTCTTTTTTACAGGCGACAAATGGAATAAAGAGCAGGACAACGAATATGAATGCCAGTCTGACTTTGATGGAACGATTCAAGAGTAATTCGCCTCCTTTGTTCTAGATCACTAATTAAAGTATGTCAAAAGGGATTTTTGGTGAGTGCCTAGATGAAAATAAGAAGCGCATTGTTTATTTATAGAACGTGTTTTTTTTTCTATACTAGAAGCATGATTGCTTTCTTGAATTTGGTAGAAATAAAGGAGCGGTTTCGTGTATAGAGTGAGTTGGGTATTTGTTGGATGGTATATGGTAGGACTCATATTAATGGTCTTTTTTGAAGTGCCGGTATGGCTTCAGTTTGCAAATGGAATTTTCCTCGTGCTGTACGCTTGCTGCGTCATAGAGATTGGCCGAAATATTTATGGCTCATGGAGCTTTGTGATCAAAAGAGCAGCTGTTGTGGGCGTTCTTACGTTTACGATTGAATGGGTAGGAATTACAACCGGTTTTCCATTCGGGGCCTATGATTATTATCCGACGTTAGGTTTTCTTGTGGCAGGAGTGCCTTTAACGATTGCTTTTGCATGGGTTGGCGTGTTTTTAAACAGTCTTTTTTTATCAAGTCAACAGTCGAAGTGGAAACGGGCTATCGAAACGGGGATATGGATTGTGCTGCTTGACCTCATATTAGATCCAGTAGCGGCTGAGCGGAAGTTTTGGGTGTGGTATGACGGCGGTGGATTTTTTGGTATTCCTTTTGAGAATTTTGTGAGCTGGGGTATGATTGGAGCAGCACTCTCATTTCTTTTCCCGCTTGTCTCGATTGATCAAAAGGCACTGCGCTGGACGAGTCGTATTTATCAGGCCATGGTGTTCTTTTTCGGTCTTTTGGCATTAAAGGGCGGACTCGATGTCATTTTTTATTTAGCACTGATCATTGTCATTTTGTGTGAAGGAAGGGTTCGATTTGAAAGAAAGCGACAAAAGCCGATCGTTTAGACGAATATTTTCACTTTATTTTGAACGGTATTTACTCCATAAACATTTCCGCTGTGTGATGATGAAAGGCTCGGTGGACCCGAAGGAGAAGCTGCCTGTTCTTTATCTCGCCAATCACAGCTCATGGTGGGATGGAATGATCATCTTTCTTTTAACAGAAAAAGCGTCTGAACTCGATCACTACATGATGATGGAAGAGAAGCAGCTGAAGCAATATGCTTTTTTCCGCAAGCTTGGTGCGTTTCCAGTTCATAAAGAGAAGCTGAAAAGCGTAAAACAGGCATTAATGACGGCAAAAGAGAACATGAAGGCCGGCGGAGCTGTATGGCTTTTTCCGCAGGGGAAAATCATGCATCAGGATACGCGGCCGCTTGAACTGGAAGGCGGGGCTTCTTTTTTAGTGAGGCAATTTGAGCAGGTCGTGATCAAGCCTGTGACCTTGCAATATACATTTAATCAATTTCAAAAGCCGACAGTTTCTGTTGTGTTCGGCGAAGATGCCTTAGTATCTGGAGGCTCATTTCGAAGCAAGGAAGTGACACGCATGCTCGGAGACCTGCTTGAAACGCAGTTAAACGCACATCAAGCGCAGGTCATCGCTGATCCTGATTTTTCAACAAACGAAGAATTTAGACAGATGACAAGGACAAGTCAGTCAACAAGTGATGCGTTTGATTCCTTTAAAAAGTGGGTGAAAACATGGCGATCTTCTTAACCGTGATCAGTGTACTGCTGCTCTGTCAGTTCGTTTTTACCATAAGGAATATGAAGCAGTTTCCTGTACTAAAGCAAGCATCTGTTTCGCCCGATAAACCCATATCGTTATCAATCCTGATTCCAGCAAGAAATGAGGAAAAACGGATAGAAGCATGTCTCCAGTCGATTGTTGATCAGCGTCTTTACCCAAAAGAGCTGATTGTACTAGATGATCATTCGACAGATGAGACAAGAGCGATCGTGGAGCGCTTCGCAGAGACCTATCCGTGGATTCGTGTGCAATCAGGTCAAGCATTGAAGCGCGGCTGGCTTGGTAAATCCTATGCTTGTTCTCAGCTTGCTGAGGCAGCATCTTCTGATTGGCTGCTATTTTTAGATGCTGATGTCAGGTTGAAAAGAGGGGCAATTGAAGCGGTATACCAGCAGTTAAGCACGCAAAAAACGGGAATGCTTTCAGGCTTTCCAGAGCAAAAAACAGGCACGTTTTTCGAGCATCTTGTGATTCCCATGATGATGTTTACAATTGGCTGCCATTTGCCAGTGAAATGGGTAAGGAAATCCCAAAATCCTGCTTTTGCTGCAGCTCATGGCGGCTTTATTGCAATTGAAAAGAATTGTTATCACGAAATTGGCGGTCATGAAGCGATCAAGGATTCGCTAGTTGATGATATGGCGTTAGCTAGACTGGTGAAAGAAAAGGGCTTTCCGTTCACACTCGCAAGTATTCATCCATTTGTTTATATGAGAATGTACGAGAATGGACAGGAAGTTTGGGAAGGCTATCGAAAAAATTTGTTCCCTGGGGTGAATCGAAGCATTGCTTTGTTAAGCGGTGTCTTTTGTTTATACACGGTGCTTTATTTGGTTCCCGTCATTTGTTTCATGATCGCACTCATTCAGCTTGATGTGTTAAATCTATGTTTAGCCATTCTTTGCTACGGGCTGGGTGTGTCCATCAAAGCGGCAATTGATATTGAGAACGGAAGAACATCTGCTATGGCCTTTTTATTGCCGGTCAGCATTTTGAGTCTGATCGCCATTGGCTTTACTTCTATGAAAATCGGACTGAAAAAAGAAGGGTACGAATGGAAAGGGAGAAGGTACGAATGAAAAAAGTGATCATCATTGGCGGAGGACTTGGCGGATTATCAGCTGCGATTCGCTTACAGTCATGCGGGGTTCAGGTCACCATTTTAGAAAAAGAAGCTGCTTTAGGCGGGAAATTACAGCGCCGTCAAGGGGCTGGCTACTCTTTTGATCTAGGACCGAGTACCATGACAATGAAGGCATATTTTGAAGATGTGTTTACTTCCTGTAATAGAAAGATGGAGGATTATGTGACATTTTATCCGATCTCTCCACTCACCAAAAACGTTTTCTCAGATGGTCATACGGTCGAGTTTACGCCGGATATCGAGCAAATGGAATCACAAATTGCAGCATATAGTCCTGAGGATGCAAAGCAATACCGTGCATTTTTACTGGAATCGAAGAAGCTTTTTCAAATGGCCGAGGAGCAGTTTTTAAATCGTTTGTTATTGACCTGGAAAGATAAGATGGATCTAAAGCTGATGAAAGCACTTCTTGCGGTCAAACCATTTACATCCGTTCAGCGCCTGCTGCGTCAATATTTTTGTCATCCTCATACATTGGCGATGTTTGGGCGGTATGCAACATACATTGGCTCTTCACCCTACGAAGCGCCCGCTATTTTTAATATGATGGCTTATTTAGAAGGGGAAAAAGGGATTTATGGAATAAAGGGCGGCACTTATCGTTTAGTCGAGGCATTCGAAACACTCGCAAAGGAACTAGGCGTCCAAATTCACCTCAATGAACAAGTAAGCAAGATTCATGTGAAAGATCGGCGTATCCAAGGAGTGGAGACTGCTCAGCAGATGTATGAGGCTGATCAAGTGATTGCAGGGGCGGATGCACTGACTGTCTACCGTCATTTGATTGATGAAAAAGACCGTCCTAGCTTCTTAAATCAAAAGCTGTCAAACATTGAGCCATCGTTATCTGGCTTTGTTCTTTTATTAGGAGTACCCAAAGCCTATGAACAGCTGTCCCATCACAATGTATTTTTCCCTGAGAATTATGAACAAGAATTTAAGGATATTTTTCAGAAAAAGCAATTACCTCAGGATCCAACACTTTACATATGTTATTCGGGCCATTCAGAGCCAGAATTAAGCGGAGGACCGGGCAGAAGCAACCTTTTTGTCTTGGCCAATGCACCTTATGTGACAAAAGAGCAAAATTGGGACATGCTAAAGGAGACGTATCGTCAGCATATGAAAACCAAATTAAAGGAAAAGGGTCTCTTTGATATTGATCAGCTTGTCGAATATGAAGCGGTTCAAACCCCGCTTGATTTGCAGCAGAAAACGGGGGCATATCATGGAGCCATTTATGGCATGTCTTCAAACTCGTTCAAGCAGGCGTTCTTCCGTATCAATAATCAGTCAAAGGACATTGAAGGGCTTTGGTTTGTTGGAGGGACAAGTCATCCGGGCGGCGGCACCCCGATGGTGACAAAATCAGGCCAGCTTGTTGCAGAAGCGATCATCAAGCAATTGACGTAATACCGGATGAAAAGGAGAGAAATCAAGTGATTGTGGAAAAAAGAAGATTCCCATCGCCCCATCCGCATATTCATTTATATACAGTGACCTACGAGGCAAGTGGACTTCGGATAAAGGGGCTGCTCGCTGAACCGGCCGGAGAAGGTCTCTATGAGGGCTTTTTGTATTTACGAGGCGGCATTAAAAATGTGGGGATGGTGAGACCTGGCCGAATCGTGCAATTTGCAGCACAAGGCTTTGTTGTCTTTGCTCCCTTTTACCGAGGGAATCAAGGAGGCGAAGGAAACGAGGATTTTGCCGGAGAGGATCGGAAAGATGCATTCGCTGCATTTCAGCTGTTGAAGCATCACAAAAAGGTAAAGCGGGATCGTATTCATATCTTTGGTTTTTCGCGCGGTGGTATTATGGGCATTTGGACTGCTGTTGAAATGAAACAGGAGGCTGCTTCCTTTGTAACATGGGGAGGTGTAAGTGATATGAAGCTCACCTATGAAGAGCGTGTCGATATGAGAAGAATGATGAAGCGCGTGATTGGCGGTCCGCCGCATAAGGTACCTGAGGCATATGAGGACAGAACACCTTTGAATGTTGTGGATCAAATGGAAGCGCCTGTTTTAATCATCCATGGAGAGCAGGATCAGAATGTATCCATTGAGCATGCGTATTTATTAGAAGAAGCGCTTCGCAAGCACGGGAAGTCTGTGGAAACATGGTATTTTCACGGCTACAATCATTATTTCCCGCCTCAGCATAATCGAGAGATTGTCAGAAGGCTGACGACATGGATGCACAGCCGAAAAAGCGGAAATGTGGTAAAATAAACGGGATAACGAATATAGAAAGTAGGGGGATTTTCATTATGGGAATGCCTGTTGAATTTAATACAATGATTGTCACAAAAGGAAATGAGACAAGAATTGAAGAAAATGTGTTTGAGCTCATGAAGGAAGGGTACCGCATTTATCCATTAAATATTCCGCTTGAGGTGCGCAAAACGAAAGACGGAGAAAAAACAGGGACAGCACATGTTGAAAAGCTGGAACTGACAGACAATGTTACGAAGGTGACTTACCGCCTTGTGTCATTGCATTCAACGAACTAAAAAAAGCTGAGGGGTATATTCCCTCAGCTTTCGTCTTTTTATACGAGTGGTCCGCCTTTTGCTTCAATGTCACTTGCCGCATGGCTGAATTTTTTGAAGTTCTTTTTAAATTCATTGGCAAGGAAGTGTGCTTTTTCTTGATAAGCATTTTGGTCTTCCCACGTTTTAGCAGGTTGAAGTACTTCATCTGGTACACCTGGAATATGAAGTGGAATGTGTAATCCAAAGATGTCGTCAGTAATCATTTCGGCATTGTCAAGGTCACCTTCGATCGCTGCTTGCACCATTGCTCTTGTATGAGCAAGATTCATTCGTTTGCCCGTACCATAGCCGCCGCCAGTCCAGCCTGTATTCACAAGGAATACTTTTGCACCGTGCTCATCAATTTTTTTGCCAAGCATTTCAGCATAGACGTGAGCTGGAAGTGGCAAGAATGGTGAACCGAAGCAAGTAGAGAATGTTGTTTCTGGTGACGTTACACCGCGCTCAGTTCCTGCTAATTTACTTGTGTAACCGCTCAAGAAATGGTACATCGCCTGTTCTTTTGTTAAACGGCTGATTGGAGGTAAAACGCCAAATGCATCAGCTGTTAAGAAGACAATAGCAGATGGATGACCTGCGATACTTGGTTTCACGATGTTATCAATCATTTCGATTGGGTAAGCAGCCCGTGTATTTTCAGTAAAGAATGTATCATCATAATCCGCTTCACGAGTTTCTTCATCAAGCACAACATTTTCTAGCACTGATCCGAAGCTGATGGCTTTGTAGATTTGTGGTTCTTTTTCTTCACTTAAGTTCACACATTTCGCATAGCATCCGCCCTCGATATTGAAGACACCTGTGCCAGACCATCCGTGTTCATCGTCTCCGATCAGCTTGCGGCTTACGCTTGCAGAAAGCGTCGTTTTCCCAGTCCCTGAAAGGCCGAAGAATAATGCGACATCGCCTTCTTGACCAACGTTTGCTGAGCAGTGCATCGATAAAATATCTTGCTCAGGCAGCAGGTAGTTCATGACAGAGAAAATCGATTTCTTCATCTCTCCTGCATACTCTGTTCCACCAATGAGAATCGTCCGTTTTTCAAAAGAAACGATAATGAATGTTTCAGAGTTTGTTCCATCTGTTTCAGGATCTGCTTTAAAGTGAGGTGCAGATAAGATGGTGAAAGGTTTTTCGTTAGATGATGGCGTTGACCCGTCAGGTCTGATGAATAGCTGCTTTGCAAAGAGATTGTGCCATGCAAATTCGTTTACAACTGTAATCGGCATACGGTATCTTTCGTCAGCGCCGGCAAACCCTTCAAAGACAAATAGTTCATCACGTTCTTTTAAGTATGAGACAACCTTTGTATATAAACGATCAAATGCGTCTTTAGAGATCGGCTGGTTTACATGACCCCAATCGATTTTATGCTCAGAGCTTTCTTCTTTGACGATAAATTTATCTTTAGGCGAACGTCCAGTGTAAGCACCAGTTGTGGCGCGGACAGCTCCTGTTGATGTTAAAACGCCTTCATTACGTGCCAAAATCTTTTCAACAAGTTTCGGAACAGATAAATTTTGGTGCGTATTTTCTAATGAGAGCAATGACTGCAAATCTTCTTTTAAATCCACTGAGTTCATAAAAAAACCCTTCCTTTACCGTTGAATTTGTTTGTTTCGATTAGTATAACACATTGATAATAATAGTCTATACTATTTAAATGTTTTTGTGTGTGTTTTTTCATTTCTGCTATGAAAATATGCTTTTTGGTGATGCTAATTGTGAGGTAAAAAAAGAGGAGAGATAATTCCTATGAAGCATTGACATGACGCAAGGGTTTAAGATAAGATATCTTATTGAACGGATACTCTTATCCCGAGTTGGTGGAGGGACAGGCCCGATGAAGCCCAGCAACCGGTTTCTTATGAAAAAGGCATGAACATGCTGAGAAACCAAGGTGCTAACCTGATGCAAGGTACAAGAACACCTTGAGCGATAAGAGTGAAAGGCATGCGATCTCAGACCCTTTCCTCGAAATGAAGGAAATGGTTTTTTTATTTTTGGGATATCATATGAACAAATTGCCAATAACATCTCTAATATAAACGTTTTCATATAAGAGGGAACGAGTTCCGTATCATATTGGAGGCCTCATCTTGGGATGATGTGGCCTTGTACAGGAGGAAATAGCCATTATGAGTCAAAATCGTCGTTTATTTACTTCAGAATCAGTGACAGAAGGACATCCGGATAAAATCTGTGATCAAATTTCAGACAGCATTTTGGATGAAATTTTAAAGAAAGATCCAAATGCACGTGTTGCCTGTGAGACCTCTGTAACAACCGGTCTCGTATTAGTAAGCGGTGAGATTACAACGTCTACTTATGTCGATATTCCAAAGACGGTACGTGACACGATTAAGGAAATTGGCTACACACGTGCGAAATATGGTTTTGATGCGGAAACATGTGCTGTGCTAACATCAATTGATGAACAGTCTGCTGATATTGCGCAAGGTGTAGACAAAGCGCTTGAAGCACGTGAAGGAACAATGACTGAAGAAGAAATTGATGCGATTGGTGCAGGTGACCAAGGTCTTATGTTTGGTTTTGCAAACAACGAAACAGAAGAGCTGATGCCGCTGCCGATTTCACTAGCGCATAAATTATCTCGTCGTTTAACAGAAGTACGCAAGGATCAAACACTTGCATACCTTCGCCCAGATGGAAAAACACAAGTAACAGTTGAATATGATGAACAAAACAAACCAGTTCGTATTGACACAGTGGTTATTTCCACGCAGCATGCACCAGAAGTGACGCTTGAACAAATTCAAAGCGATTTAAAAGAGCATGTCATCCACCCTGTGGTTCCAAGTGAACTGATTGATGAAGAGACAAAATACTTTATTAACCCAACAGGCCGTTTTGTCATCGGTGGACCTCAAGGGGATGCTGGTTTAACTGGACGTAAAATCATCGTTGATACGTATGGCGGCTACGCTCGTCATGGCGGCGGTGCTTTCTCTGGTAAGGACGCAACAAAGGTTGACCGTTCTGCGGCATATGCTGCTCGTTACGTAGCGAAAAACATCGTAGCAGCTGGCCTTGCAGATTCTTGTGAAGTGCAACTTGCTTATGCAATTGGTGTTGCACAGCCTGTATCGATTTCAATTGATACATTCGGAACAGGAAAAGCTTCTGAAGAAAAATTAATTGAAGTGGTTCGTGCGAACTTTGATCTACGTCCGGCTGGCATTATTAAAATGCTCGATCTGCGTCGTCCGATCTATAAACAAACAGCTGCATACGGACATTTTGGCCGTCACGATTTAGATCTCCCATGGGAAAAAACGGATAAAGCCGACACGCTTCGCAAGGAAGCATTAGGACAATAACAACATATAAAACCGCTTATTTTAAGCGGTTTTCCTTTTGATTAAAAAAAATTCTATAAAAAGCGTAAAAATGTGAAACGAAATCGGACAAAATACTGTCTAATTATAGGTCTACTTTTAGAAATAACATAACGTGGAGGCAATAATATGTGTGGGTTTGTTGGTGTATTTAATCACCGTCCATTGTCCGAAACTACTGAGCAGGAAGAGTTAATTAAACAAATGAATCGTCTCATCGTTCATCGTGGTCCGGATGATGAGGGGTACTTCCATGATGAGCATGTAGGATTTGGATTTAGACGTTTAAGTATTATAGATGTTGAACATGGAAAGCAGCCGCTTTCTTATGAAGATGAGAAATATTGGATTATTTTCAACGGAGAAATTTATAACTATGTGGAGCTGAAGGAAGAGCTTGTGAAAAAGGGCTATACGTTCAGCACAGATTCTGATACGGAAGTACTTCTTGCCACATATCGTCACTATAAAGAAGAAGCAGCTTCAAAGCTTCGCGGCATGTTTGCCTTTTTAATTTGGGATAAAGAAGCGCAGTTATTATATGGCGCAAGAGATCCTTTTGGCATCAAACCGCTTTATTTTACACAAATGGATGAGCAAGTGTACTTTGCTTCTGAACGCAAAAGCTTAATGGCTGTAAATGAGAACATTTTATTTGATGAGACCTCTCTGCAGCAATACATGTCTTTCCAATTCGTTCCTGAGCCAAATACACTTGATCAAAAGGTGCACAAGGTGGAGCCGGGTCATCAGTTTACACTTCGCCCGGGCAAGGAGATAGAATTTAAGACTTACTGGAAGGTTCAATTCAAGCCTGAACAAACACAAGAACAGAAATTAATAGAAGAAGTGCGCGATGCAATCTATGATTCTGTGAAAGTTCACATGAGAAGTGATGTGCCTGTTGGTTCATTCCTTTCTGGCGGTATTGATTCTTCTTTCATCGTGTCTGTTGCAAAGGAATTTCACCCTGAGCTGAAGACGTTCTCTGTTGGCTTCGAGCAGGATGGTTTTAGTGAAGTGGATGTGGCAAAGGAAACAGCTGATAAGCTAGGCTTACAAAACTTTAGTGCCGTCATTTCCCCTGAGGAATATATGAACGAGCTTCCGAAGATTGTTTGGCATTTAGATGATCCTTTAGCTGATCCGGCGGCGATTCCACTTTATTTCGTCGCAAAAGAAGCGAAGAAACAAGTCACAGTTGTTCTTTCTGGTGAGGGAGCGGACGAGCTGTTCGGTGGATATAATATTTACCGCGAGCCTCTTTCTCTAAAGCCATTTGAATCTGTTCCATCTATGTTGAAAAAGCTTCTTCTTCGTCTGGCACGTTTAATGCCAGAAGGAATGAAAGGGAAAAGCTTTATCGTTCGCGGCTGTACGCCGTTAGAGGAACGCTATATCGGCAATGCGAAAATCTTTGAAGAGCCAGTGAAGAAAAACCTCTTAAAGCAGTATGATCCGAACATCACGTATCGTGACGTGACGAAAACATACTTCGAGGAAAGTGCAGGCTACAGTGATATTAATAAAATGCAATATGTTGATATTCATACGTGGATGCGCGGAGACATCTTGCTTAAAGCAGATAAGATGACAATGGCGAACTCTCTTGAGCTTCGTGTTCCATTCCTTGACAAGGTCGTATTTGAAGCGGCTTCTAAAATTCCAGAAGAGCTGAAAACAAAAGATGGCACAACGAAATACTTATTGCGTAAAGCAGCAGAAGGCATTGTGCCTGACCATGTGTTAAACCGCAAAAAGCTAGGTTTCCCTGTGCCAATTCGTCATTGGCTGAAAAATGAGATGAACGCTTGGGCGAAAGATATCATTAAAAACAGTCAAACAGACGAATACATTAACAAGCAATATGTTCTTGATTTATTAAATGAACATTGTGCTGGTAAAGCAGATCATAGCCGTAAGATTTGGACAGTCCTGATCTTTATGATCTGGCACAGCATTTATGTGGAGCGCAGTATTGATCCAGAGCAGTTGAATCACCAACCAAAAGAAGTCATCTTTAGTTAATGAAAAAAGGTTTTCAGCTTTGTGCTGAAAACCTTTTTTGTCATGATAGAAAGTAGTGGAAAAGGGTAAAATAACAAGCGGTTCATAGTTATTGCTTAATATCCTGAAAAAAACATGATAAAGTGAAGATACACGTATGATGTTAACGGGATAAAAGGGAACGATAGTATTGTCCTTTTTCTACATATTCTCTGCGGATCCGGTCCATGTCTTGGATATCTTCATCTGTTAACAGTCGAACCACTTTGGCTGGACGGCCAAAAGCGAGTGATCCTTTTGGGATGACCTTTCCTTGAGGGACAAGACTTCCTGCACCGATAAAGGCACCTTCGCCAATTTCCGCACCATCGAGAATGATGGACCCCATGCCAATGAGGGCATTTTTTCGAATGATTGAGCTATGTAACGTGACTTGGTGTCCAATGGTAGCACCATCTTCAATAAGAAGTGTTTTTCCAGGACTTTGATGCAGGCAGGATAAGTCTTGAATGTTGACGTTTTTTCCAATTCTCACTGGAGCGACATCGCCTCTGATGACGGTTTGGAACCAAACGCTCGAATATTCTCCAATCGTGACATCGCCAGTAATGGTGGCGTTATCTGCAACAAAGACCGATTCATGAATCTCAGGTGTAAACTGATGATATGGATAAATCACTTTTTCGACTTCCTTTCTTAATACAACATTTGTGAGGTGTTTACTTTGTGGACTTGGCATGCTGAAAGACCAGTTGGTACAATTGTGATTGTACATGGTGCTAGTGAATATCATGGCCGGTATAAATGGCTGATCGAAATGTGGCGAACTTCAGGCTATCACGTCATCATGGGTGACCTGCCTGGGCAAGGGACATCAACACGTGCGCGCGGCCACATCCGCTCTTTTCAAGAATACATTGATACAGTTGATGAATGGATCGAACATGCGAAGTCATTCAGGCTTCCTACATTTTTACTTGGGCACAGCATGGGTGGACTCATTTCAATTGAGTGGGTCAAGCAGTACACCCATACGAAGATTGATGGCCTTATTTTATCATCACCTTGTTTAGGTCTGCAATTTAAACCGAAGAAGCTGATGGATTTTGCGTCAAAAGGTCTAAATATGCTTGCTCCGTCTTTTAAAGTAGAGTCCGGGCTGTCTATTGAACTTGCCACACGAAATCAGGCCGTTATTGAGGCAGATTCAAATGATTCACTTTATGTGACAAAGGTGTCTGTTCGCTGGTATCGAGAGCTGATCAAAAATATCGATGCGGCAATGCAGCCAACGAATGTCTTTCGGTCGATTCCGCTCCTCTTAATGCAGGCGGGCGATGACAAGATCGTAGATAAAACGAGAGTGATCAAATGGTTCAATGGCATTGAATCATACAATAAATCATACCGTGAATGGGAAGAGCTGTATCACGAAATTTTTAATGAACCGGAAAGAGAAGATGTGTTTAGGGCGGCAAGAGCCTTTACAGATCAGTATATTTGATTGTGAGCTTAAGTTGGGGGTGGATTGATTTGTCAGTACCAGAGCGTCCTTTTGCACTGATGACGAAGGTATATAAAGATATTTTTCCGCTTGTTCATCAGGAGCTGAAAAAGTGGCGGGCTCATGCGGAAATGATTGAAAATGAAGAACTGAGAACGCAAGCGCTAGCGAGCATATCCAGTAAAACCTTTCACTGTGAAGGCGGAGGAATTTTATCTCTTTTAGCAGGTGAAGCGAAAGAAACGTGTATTGAATTCATTGTGGCGTATCAAACCATCAGTGATTACTTAGATAACCTATGTGACCGCAGTACGTCGCTTGATCCAAAAGATTTTCATATGCTGCATCAAGCGATGAGAGATGCGCTTAATATTCAAGCTGAGCTCAAGCCATATTATCAATTCCGTGATGATCAAGAGGATCATGGGTATTTACATGCGCTTGTCCGCACATGTCAAGACGTGCTGTCACGCCTAGAGCATTATCCGGTCATTCAGCCGTATTTACACACGCTGTGTGATTATTATAGTGATTTGCAAGTACATAAGCACGTGGTTCCACATGAACGTGTGCCTCGATTAGAGTCATGGTTTCGCCAATATGAAAAGGATTTGCCGAAGATGGAATGGTACGAGTTTTCAGCATGTGCAGGATCAACGTTAGGCATTTTTTGTCTTGTGGCGTATGCACTTCAGCCTGATTTTACAGAAAAGCAGGCGAAGCAAATTTACGAAAGCTATTTCCCTTATATCCAAGGTCTGCACATTTTACTGGATTACTTAATTGATCAAGAAGAGGACCGCCTTGGGGGCGATCTGAATTTTTGCTCATACTATGACTCTCATCATGAGATGATGGAAAGACTTCAGCATTTTATCGAAAAAGCGGATGAGCAGCTGAAAGGCATCCCGCACGAAAATTTTCACAAGCTGATTAACAGAGGGTTACTGGCGGTCTATTTGTCCGATGAAAAAGTGACAGCCCAAAAAGAGATGAACAAGCTGGCAAAAAGGCTGATCAAATCAAGCGGGAAAACGTCGTTCTTTTTCTATATCAATGGAAGAGCCTATCGGACCTATCAGAAAATGCCTTGGATGAAATCTTCATAAAAAAGCTCAAATCCATTAGGATTTGAGCTTTTTTTCAATCGCTACCACAAAGGGTGGGTCGTTATGAATATTCATGTATTGATAAGACAAGACTTGTACTTCTTCATGATGAAGAGACCTGCAATAATCAAGAAGCACTTCTTTTTCTTTTTTTCCTTCGGGATGACCGTGGTAAATGACAAGAACGATCAGACCTCCGGGCTTTAGCCAGTCAATAAGCTGTTTGATCGCTTCAATGGTCGTATGAGCATGAGTGGTGACGGTTTTATCGCCTCCGGGCAGGTATCCAAGGTTAAAGACTGCACCAGATATGTGCCCGTAAACATCCGTTGGTAAGTGATTAGCCAGTTTTTCATGTCCATCGTGGATCAGGTGAACGTAAGGATATTGCTCACCAAGCCTTTTGCTTGTTTGCTTTAAGGCCTCCTCCTGAACGTCGAATGCAAAAACTTGTCCTTCTTTTCCTACAAGATCAGCTAAATAGAGTGTATCGTGGCCATTTCCCATCGTTGCATCAATGACGATATCGCCTTTTTTACAAGCACGTTCTAACAGCTCTTTACTAAAAGGGAGCATGCGCTTTAAAATCATTTGGCCGCTTCTTCCAATCTGACGAAACGTTTGCCTTGATAGCTGTTTCGTCTTTCAAGCTCAGCATTAATGGCATTCAGTACTTCCCACTTATTTACACTCCACAACGGACCAACCATTAATTCAATTGGACCATCGCCTGTAATACGATGAATAATCATTTCTGGCGGAAGGATCTCAAGTTGATCACAAACAAGCTGAACATATTCCTCCTGGCTTAAAAACTCAAGCTTGCCTTTTTCGTATTGCTTGACCATTGGGGTTCCTTTTAAAAGGTGAAGCAAATGAATTTTGATTCCTTGTACATCTAGATCAGCGACAGCCTTGGCTGTTTCCATCATCATGTCCCGGTTTTCAAGAGGCAATCCGTTAATGATATGCGAGCAGACACGAATTCCGTGTTTTCGCAGTTTTTCTACACCTTCTACGTAGCATTCATAGTCATGGGCACGGTTGATAAGCATAGCTGTCCGTTCGTGTACGGTTTGAAGGCCAAGCTCTACCCACAGATAAGTGCGCTCGTTTAATTCAGCTAAATACTCCACAACGTCATCTGGCAGACAGTCAGGTCTTGTCGCAATAGATAAACCAACCACACCATCCAGGTTCATGACGGTTTCGTATTTTTCTTTTAAGACAGGAAGCGGCGCATGTGTATTTGTATACGCCTGGAAATACGCCATGTATTTTCCGTCTTTCCATTTTGTGTGCATCCGGTCTTTGATTTCATTAAATTGAGTGATGAGATCATCAGCCCGGTTTCCTGCAAAATCACCAGACCCAGCGGCACTGCAAAATGTACAGCCTCCGTGGGCTACAGTACCATCACGGTTTGGGCAATCAAAGCCACCATCTAAGGCGACTTTAAACACTTTATGACCAAAGTGCTCGCGCAAATGATAATTCCACGTGTGATAACGTTTTTCGCTGTTTGAATATAAAAAAGGGTTATGCTGATCCAAGTCAGTAACCTCCTTGCATAATAATAGGCATCCTAAAAGTTTAACAAAAATCACGAAGGAGGACAATTGAATCTGTCCAACATTTTCTTTAGTGAAAAAGCTTTACCTGGGCAAAATAGGCGGGAGCGATGATGAAATGGAGGGAATGCAAGATGGCAACAAGAAAGTCGATCGATGAATTTATGCAAAAAAGTACTGAAACCCTTGAGTTTGCAAGTGAACAATTTGATTTAAGCTCACGCCAAGAGCATTATAATGAGGACGAATTTTCAAAAGCGCAGCTTATGCTTGAGGAAGCGGTAAATGAATTAGAAAAATTAAAAGATGTAGCCAATGAACAACAAAGAGAGCGATTAGACAGGGCGCGTGTTCAAATTCAAAGTTTGCAAAATCAAATGATTTTAGGTATTTCATACGATAACGAATGATGAACAGATCCTTCTTTTAAGGGTCTGTTTTTTATTTTTTTGAAAAGCTATTGACTTTTCAGTCGGGTGTCTATATTGTATTAATTGTACTATATCAACTAATACACTACAGACACATAAAAGTGAAGAAAGGTGTTCAACCATGAAAAAAGAAAAAAACCCAATCAATTTGAAGTGGATGGTGCTGGCTGTTGCGTTAGCATGTACATTTTTTTTCGTTCTCGTTTTCATTGGTTTTGAAGTTCAAAAAGATTTTATACCCAATTCGGTCCCTTTAATGCAAGGACATGATCAAGCGATAGGACTGCAAAAGCATGAATGAGAAAAGAGGGAGCCATCATGATTCAAATAGATCCAAGAAGCGCTGCGCCAATATATGAACAAATCATTGAGCAGTTGAAAATTTTGTGCCTAAAAGGTGTGATGAAACCTGGCGACAAACTGCCTTCTGTAAGAGAGCTGGCCACCATCATCATCGCCAACCCAAACACCGTCAGCAAAGCGTATAAAGAGCTTGAGCGGGAAGGGATTATTGAAACACTAAGAGGCCGCGGTACGTATGTAACAGAAGGTGCCCAATTAAAGCTGAATGAAGGGAAGGTGCTCGAGATGAAGGAGCAATTAAAACAACTCATCATAGAAGCTCATTATGCCGGTATTGACATTCATCAACTAAAAGAATGGCTAGAAGAGATCGGCTCAAGTCTAAAAGGAGGAAAACAAGTTGATTGAGGTCAGAAATGTATCGAAGAAATTAAATGGCCGCGAAGTACTCAGTGATGTTTCCTTCAAGATAGGCGAAGGAGAGATCTTCGGTCTGCTTGGCCGGAATGGCTCAGGAAAAACAACACTTCTCAGATTGATTCAGCAAATTCTTCTTCCGGATGAAGGAGAGATTTATTTTAAAGACGTACTGGTGAAAGAACATCCCTTAGTCAAGCAAAATATTGTATATATGCCGGTCGTGAACCCTTACTTTGACAGGTACAATTACGGACAGCTAGTACAGCTGTTAAAGCAAATTTATCCGAAGTTTGACGTGACATATGCCAATGAGCTGGTGAACCGTTATGAGATTCCGGAAAAAGTGAAATATCGTGAATTGTCGACAGGTTTAAAGAAACAGCTGTCATTAATTTTAAGCTTTGCCATCAAACCAGCGGTCATTTTGTTAGATGAGCCGACAGATGGGATTGATGCGGTCACTAGAAACGACGTTCTTCAGCTGATGATTGATGAGGTGGCAGAACGACAAACGACGATTTTAATTACCTCTCACCGCTTAGAGGATATTGAGCGTATGTGTAATCGAATTGGATTTTTAGAAGGCAATCAACTCACAAGTGTCATGGATTTAGATGAATTAAAGAATGACTATGTCAAAATCCAAATGGCATTTGAAGAAGATATGAATTTAAGTATTAGAAAAAAAGGCGTCTCCATTTTAGATCAAGCAGGTGTTTTCTATACAGCGCTTGTGCTCAAAACAGATGTAGAGGCAAAAGAGTATTTGAAATCATTACAGCCAAAAGTATGGCATGAATTGCCTGTGAATTTAGAAGAAGTATTCATTGCGAAGTTTGGAGGGAAACGCAGATGGTAAAGCGGCAATTATTATTTAAGGAATGGAAGCAATCAGAGCTGACATTTATTTTAGTGATGCTTGTTGCAGTGTTTGCGACGCCCTTATCCTTTTTAATGGGATACTCATCCTTTCATACTTGTTTAAATGATCCGACGTGTACAACAGTAGATAATTATTTTTACTATGATTTTGGTTCAGACATTTTTATAACCCTTTCCTGGACGATGGGTTTGTTTTTTGCGATTATTCAGCTGGGATATGAAAGAAATAAAGGACAAATGGATTTCACTTTATCCTTGCCGTTTAGCAGAAGTACCATCTATCATACAAAGTTTTTTCTGGGTGCCGGGATTATCGCGTTCATTCATATATTCTCATATGTCTTAACTTACTTTCTCATATTAGGCATCCAACCAAAGGAGACATTCGGGTTTAATAGCGGGTATTTCATTGCACTTGTTTCGTCCTTGATGATTTATAGTTTGTGTTTCGCAGCAGGTACTTTAACAGGAAGCGCGATTAGTCAAGCAATTGTCACGTTCAGTACAACTATTTTACCCTATTTATTAATTGCGCTTCCGATGTATCATTTAGACTTTATTTTGAAAACAAATAGAAATTGGGTTGATGAAAGCTTTGACCACTTTATTATGCCAATCTCTCCAATTACTTATATAACTGACCGTTTTCAATATCGAGATCCAAGTGATTATCCAATTTGGTTCACTAGTGAAGAATTCATCGTGCCAATTGTTATGATGATTGTATTTTATCTCATTGGTCTGTTTAGTTTTATGAAACACCCAATTGAACGAAATGGCCGCTTCTTTCTTTACTCAAAAATGGATAGACCGATTCAAATTATGGTGATTGTCTTTGGTGTTCTAGGGTTTGGCTGGGTTGGATTTTCGTCAGATAATTCAATGTTTGGTTATATCGCTGGCATGTTAATCGGTGGAGCTGTAGGCGCACTGACAAGTTATTTCTTGATATATCGAAAAAGATAAACAGAGAGAGTAGGGGAGTAGAGATGATTCAGATTCAAGCGTTAGATCATATGTTTAAAATTGGTAAGAAGGGCAGAGAAAACGAAATTCCTGTGCTCAAAGGCATTGACCTATCCATCAAAAGAGGCGACATTGCTTGTATCGTCGGACGAAGTGGCTCGGGGAAATCTACCTTATTAAATTTAATTTCAGGATATATTACGCCAACGAGCGGACAAATTGTCATCGATGGAACCAATGTGACTGGCTTTAATGAAAAAGAATGGGCGGACTTTCGTTTAGATCATTTTGGCTTTATCTTTCAAAGCTTTCAATTGATCGGGAGCTTAACAACGTTTGAGAATGTTGAACTTCCGCTCACTTTAAAAGGTGTGAAGCCTTCTGAACGTAAGGTGAAAGTAAAAGAAATGCTCAAACGAGTAGGCCTTGAGCATCATGCAGGGCATTATCCAAATGAGCTGTCAGGTGGACAGCAGCAGCGTGTGAGTATTGCAAGAGCTTTGATTTTAAATCCATCTATTATTTTAGCCGATGAACCAACAGGCAGTTTGGATTCAGAAACCGAAGGAGAAATTCTAGCCTTTATCCAACAGCTCAATCGTGAAAAAGGAATTACATTTGTCATCATTACACATGACGATGAAGTCGCTTCAATCGCAGACACAACGTTCCAGCTTCATGATGGTGTATTAAAGAAAGGGGAACAGTCCATTGAAATTTAGAGATCAGGTCAAATTCATTAGAAGAAACATGAAGAAAAATAGATTGCGTGTGTTTATGACCATTCTTGCGACCACAATGGCATGCTCTTTCTTAATCGTTCTAGCGTCTGTCGGTTTTGGTCTGCAAAAATCGGCTCAAGATGAAATCATGAAGCAGCAAATAATCACAGAAATTAAAGTGTTAGGTAAAGAAAAAGGAGACGTCAAGGTTGATGATTTAAAGAAATATGATCATGTGAAATCTGTTGTCTCAAGAACGTCTCTCAATCCATTGTTAAATGTTGAGCTCGATGACCGCTCAAGTGAAACGCAGGTTGCTCTGACGGATATGAAGGAAGAAAAAGAAGCAGGGCTTGAGCTAGACAGAGGAAAAGTCCCAACATCAGCGAACGAAATTGTGGTCGGGTATCATATGGCAGAACAACTGTGGACGGAAAAAGAACGCAAAGACTATGAAAAAGAAGTAAATCAGACGTCAAATGGTGAAGAATCACCGAAAGAGCCAAAGGGCTATACGAAGGATATTGTAAATAAAGTCATTCAAATCAAGGTGCCAAAACTAAATGAAGAAAATGAAGTCGTCAAAGAAAAAACATTTGATTTCCGTGTAGTAGGCGTAATGAAAAAGCCGAATTTGGAGTGGCAGCAGGATCATAGAATTCTCATTCCGAATGCTTATGAAAAAGAATTTGGTCAAATGCTGGATATGTCTCCTGAAGCCGGCAATGTCGACAAAATGACCTCTGTCTATGCAGACAAATTCGACAATGTCGGTGCGCTCACGAATAAGCTGACAGATGAGGGCTACCAAGTCATCTCTGTGACGAACCAGCTCGAAGGAATGGATATGTTCTTTACGGTCTTCAAAATTGGACTCATTTTTGTCGGATGTATTGCGGTCATTATTTCTGCAATTGGTATTTTCAATACGATGACAATGGCGGTAACAGAGCGAACACAAGAGATTGGTATTATGAAAGCCATTGGCGCGAATCCATCCATTATCAAGCGAATGTTTCTCATGGAAAGTGCTTATATTGGGGTGATTGGATCGATCATCGGTATTATCATCTCGTATATCATTAGTTTTGCCGTCAATTTAATTATTCCATCCATTTTGTCTTCCATGTCTGAGGGAGGGTCAAGTGATCAATTCTCAATTACCTTCTCCTATATTCCGCTAAGTCTTGTGATCACAGCGACAGTGATTAGCGCAGGGGTAGCGATTATATCTGGACTCAACCCAGCACGTAAGGCAACGAAAACGAATGTATTAACCGCATTAAGAAGAGAAATTTAAAAAGAACCTCCTGTTCCCTAGCGGGCTGACAGGAGGTTTTTGATCGTGAAGCATAGCTATTGCTTAGGTGCCCTGTACCCTGCTCGCTCTGCCTCTTCTACGGAGCAGAACAGTTCGGTTACATTTTTTGTTCGTGAGTAGTATCTGCTGCTCGGTGTATGATAAATGCCATTCACACTCCCTTTGATGTTACAGGCGGCCGATTCTTTTTTTGTTTCCTTTTGTGACTCATGCCCGCCCGTATTCGTTCCCTCATCCTTAGGAGCGGAGCGCTGGACGGTTGAGGATTGAGTTTCATTATTTTTTTTCTTGTTTTCTTTTTTGAGTGTTTCGTTGCTAGAGGTCAGCTTGTCTATTTTCTCTTCAAGCTCTTGAATGGTCTTCTCTTGCTGTTTGACTGTTTCTTTTTCTGAGGTGATGTTTTCTAGCTTTTTTGACAGTTTTTCTTTTTCTTTTGTCGCGTCTTCTAATGAGGATGTAAGCGCCTCTTTGTCTTCCTTCAGGCGAGAATTTTCAGATGCTAATTGTTTTTGATCCTTTAACAGCTGTTCGGAAGTTGAATCTGTTTGTGCCTTAGGAGCATCTACGGCCACAAACGGTAACGACATGATGGAGAAAACGAGACCAATGATCAAAAAAGGATAAAAGAGTCCCTTTGAAAAAATCCTTTGGTTCTGGTGTTTGAATAAGAAGAAATTAGCGGCATATCCTATGGCGAAACAAAAGCATAAAAGACCTATGATGAGTAAAAAGATCATCTAGCAGCCCCCCTAAATCTCTATTTACACTTATCATACCTCATTTTTCCATTTTGTAGAGTGATTCAAATAAAAAACTGTTACACAGGGTTTTCAGCGTGAAGACAAACCCTCACATTCGCTCCGCTTCAGTGCTCGATCTTCCTAGACTTCAAAGGTTTTCAAATCACGCTAAAAAAAGACAAAGGGCTAAAATAAGCATCATTTTAGCCCTTTGTCTATATGTTAAAAACCCTGTTTACACAGGGTTTTCAGCTAATTGCAATCCTTTAATAGCTTCTTTTACCGTCAAATATGTGATGGTATGTTGGAAATCTGTATCCAAGTCTTTCATTTTCATCGCAAGCTGTGGTTTGATCCCTGTGATGATCAGTTCGGTTCCAGTTAAACTGAGAAGATGATGCAGCTTGAAAATGCGTCCTGCAACGGAATCATCGAGATCGATTAAGCCAGAAAGATCGACAATTAAATAATCATCCTTTGAATCATCTAATATACAAGTTAACTTCGCAACAATGGCATCAAAGCGTTCTTCAGATAGTTTTCCAATGAGTGGTAGAGCAGATACACCATTTTTGATTGGGACGATTGGCGTCGAAAGAGAGGTGACTTCCTGTAAGGAATCTTCTAGGAGCTGTTCATATTCTTTCTGTTTCGTAATATCCTTTTGAAAGCCAATGAAAAATGTTTTGTCATCTTGTTCAATGTATAGAGGATCTATATTGAGTTCATTCCAAAAAAAAGTGCCGTCTTTTTTATAATTTTTTAGCTGTGTGGTAATAGGTGTTTTATTCTGTATTCCATGACGTATTAAATCAAGCTGTTCTTGATCTGTGTCTTTTCCTTGGAGGAATCGACAATTACGCCCAAGAATCTCATCTGGTTTGTATCCAGTCATTTGTGTAAAGCCATGATTCACATAAACGATAGGGTTATCCTCTAAAGAAGGGTCTGTAATGATAACACCAATTCGCGCATGATCTAGCGCTTTTTTTATGAGTTCCTGCTGTTTTTGCAAGCCGAAGCTGTTCGTGCTGACCATATTACCCTCCTTTGCTGCTGCTATCAGACATTTAAAATGGTTTCTTTTCAACCAAAATAATTCTTTATAAACGTAACATAACATATGTTCTGTTTCAATGATTGCAAACGCTTTGTTAAATTTGTCATCATAGTTTGTCCTCCATTAGAATAGAATAAGTAAGGAGACTTTTCTTTAGAAAAAAAAGGAATCAATTGCTCATCATTCATAAAATGACAAAAATAGTTAATATGGATCAGGCAAAAATGATTCCAATGCATCAAGATTGTTTTTGGGTCATTCACATATAATGGAAGAAACAAGCTTTTTTTCTTCGTTAGAGAGAATAGACCTTTTACATGGATTATGACGGAACAGCAGAATGGCATTACAGGGGGCTGGACAGCCTGAAGTCGCTTTACTATTCTAAGGGCTTTAGGAAGGTGATGAAAATGCTGCAACAAGTCATTATTGCTTGCGCCATTGGAGGGGTCATGGGGATTCTCGGTCACGTAAAGAAAAAAGGCAGGCTAGAGAAGCCCAGAATGACAAAAAAGTTTATTTACCTAGGGTTTATTGAAGATTGGCTCGTTGGGATGATTGCCGCTACACTGCTTGTCTTATCCTCAAATCCCGATTCTAGTCTGCACTTGGTCATCTTATCAATTATTTCAGGTTACGGAGGAGAAGCAGTTCTGCGAAGCTTCGATTTTGTGAGAGAACAGCGTTCACAGGATGCAGACTCCAACCGTCATAACCGATCTCCACACGAATAATATCCTCTACTTTACCCTAGTCTAGGGTACATTCCCATTGTATACAAACCTGCTTGCACTTATGATCATAATTCTATAAAATACTACTTAGATGACGGTTACGATAAGAACAGTGAAGAGGAGTAGTAGGAAAGCAGTATTTGTCTTTAGAGAATTGACGGCTGGTGAAAGTCAATCAAATCTGCTTCTGAACTCGCCTCAGAGTTGCAGTTGTGTTAAAGCTTCTGTCGCATGTCTGCGTTAAAGATATTAAGCGAGCGTAGGAACAGCAAGTTACGCTAACAAGGGTGGTACCGCGGGAACCAAAAAATCTCTCGTCCCTTTCCAGGGATGAGGGTTTTTTGTTGATTTTAGAAAAATCTGAATTCTTGCAGTGGTCATCTGAGCAGATAAAGCCGTACATATTTAAAGGAGGTTTTCATATTGAGTTTTCAGCATCGGGAAATTGAAAAGAAGTGGCAGGATTATTGGCTGACACATAAAACATTCGCCACATCTGACTCGGAAGGTAAACCAAAGTTTTATGCGCTTGATATGTTTCCATATCCATCAGGAGCAGGGCTTCATGTTGGGCATCCTGAGGGCTACACAGCAACGGATATTTTATCACGTATGAAACGTATGCAGGGATATGATGTTCTTCATCCAATGGGATGGGATGCCTTTGGTCTTCCAGCGGAGCAGTATGCACTGGATACAGGAAATGATCCGGCGGTCTTTACAGAAGAGAACATCAATAACTTCCGCCGCCAAATTCAATCTTTAGGATTTTCGTATGACTGGGATCGAGAAATCAACACGACAGATCCTAATTATTACAAATGGACACAATGGATTTTCTTGAAATTGTATGAAAAAGGATTGGCGTATATCGATGAAGTACCAGTGAACTGGTGCCCAGCGCTCGGCACGGTCCTTGCAAACGAAGAAGTCATTGATGGAAAAAGTGAACGCGGAGGGCATCCTGTTGAAAGACGTCCAATGAAGCAATGGATGCTGAGAATTACGGCATATGCGGACAGGCTGTTAGAAGATTTAGAAGACATTGATTGGCCTGAAAGCATCAAAGATATGCAGCGTAATTGGATCGGACGTTCTGAAGGTGCGCATGTTCACTTTGAAGTAGAAGGACATAACGAACAGTTTACCGTTTTTACAACGCGTCCTGATACACTATTTGGTGCAACGTATGCGGTGCTTGCTCCAGAACATGCACTTGTTGAGAAAATTACATCTGCCGCTCAAAAAGAAGCAGTTGAAGCATATATCAAAGAAATCCAATCTAAGAGTGATTTAGAGCGGACAGATCTTGCGAAAACGAAGACGGGCATTTTTACAGGTGCGTATGCCATCAATCCATTAAATGGGGAAAAGATGCCGATCTGGATTGCGGATTACGTGTTAGCTACATATGGCACGGGAGCGATTATGGCAGTACCTGCACACGATGAACGTGACTATGAATTCGCTAAAACCTTTGAACTTCCAATCAAAGAGGTTGTAGAAGGCGGAGACATTCAAAAAGAAGCTTACACAGGTGATGGAAAACACATTAACTCTGACTTCTTAAATGGCTTAGGGAAAGAAGAAGCGATTGAAAAAGCCATTGCATGGCTTGAAGAACATCAAAAAGGTGAAAAGAAAGTCACGTATCGTTTAAGAGACTGGCTATTCAGCCGTCAGCGTTACTGGGGTGAGCCAATTCCAATCATTCATTGGGAGGACGGAACATCTTCAGCTGTTTCAGAGGAAGAGCTTCCACTGATCTTGCCTAAGACGACTGAAATTAAGCCAAGTGGAACAGGTGAATCACCTTTAGCCAATATAAAAGAGTGGGTTGAGGTTATAGATCCTGTTACAGGTAAAAAAGGACGTCGTGAAACCAATACAATGCCGCAATGGGCAGGCAGCTGCTGGTACTTCTTACGTTATATTGATCCACATAACACGGAAGAGCTTGCATCTCCTGAAAAGCTAAAGAAATGGCTTCCGGTTGATGTGTATATTGGCGGCGCAGAACATGCCGTACTGCATCTTTTATATGCGCGCTTCTGGCATAAATTCTTATATGATATCGGTGTTGTCCCAACAAAAGAGCCTTTCATGAAATTGTTCAACCAAGGAATGATTCTTGGCGAGAATAATGAAAAAATGAGTAAATCAAAAGGGAACGTAGTCAACCCAGATGACATCGTAGAATCTCATGGCGCGGATACATTAAGACTTTATGAAATGTTCATGGGACCTTTAGATGCGTCAATCGCTTGGTCTGAAACAGGACTTGATGGCGCTCGCCGTTTCCTTGACCGTGTATGGCGTCTATTCACAAATGAAGATGGCTCAATCAGTGACAAAGTGACGGAGCAATCCGGCGGCGCATTAGAACGCAGCTATCATGAAACAGTGATGAAGGTGACAGATCATTATGAAGGCTTACGTTTCAATACAGGAATTTCACAATTAATGGTGTTTATCAATGATGCCTACAAGGCTGATACACTGCCTAAAGAATATGCAGAAGGCTTTGTGAAACTTCTTTCTCCAATTGCACCGCATTTAGCTGAAGAGCTTTGGAATAAACTTGGTCATGAAGGGTCGATTTCTTATGAAGCATGGCCGCAATATGACGAGTCAAAGCTTGTCGACGATGAAGTGGAAATTGTCGTACAGCTAAATGGTAAAGTGAAAGCAAAATTAACCGTTCCTGCTGACGCAACAAGGGAACAGTTAGAAGAACTTGCAAAAAATGATGCACGAGTAAAAGAACAGCTTCAAGGAAAAACCATTCGTAAAGTGATTGCGGTCCCTGGTAAGCTTGTCAATATTGTTGCGAACTAATGACTACACCCATCGGTAAAAACCGGTGGGTGTTTGTTATTTCCCGGGACATAATTTTGTCGAAAACAAGGTGATTCCCCTATTGATCTCGTATTTTAAAAGTTGATTAAGAAAATGAGGAGTGACGTCAATGGAAAAGGAAAGCAAACGTGAACAACTGCTCAGTCTGTTAGGAGAGATGCCAGAACGCCATCGCGTGGAGGCTTATACGTTAAAAATTGAAGAACGTGAATCTTACTTAGTCGAAACACTCATTCTCTCTATTCATGGCGTAGAGGAAGTGCCCGCTTATTTTGTGAAGCCGAAGGATACAGTGAAAAAAAGACCGGTTGTGTTGTTCCAACATTCTCATGGCGGGAATTACATGGATGGGAAGGACGAGTTGTTAAAGGGTGCTCATTATTTGCAAGCACCTTCATACGCAAAAGAGTTCACGTCAAAAGGATATAGTGTGCTGGCAATTGACCATGCAGGCTTTGGTGAAAGAAGGGGTAGAACGGAAAGTGAAATTTTCAAGGAAATGCTTTTAACTGGAAAAGTGATGTGGGGCATGATGCTGTATGAAAGCATGTGTGCAATCGATTATTTGCTGTCTCGGTCCGATGTGCTGCCAGAGCGGTTAGCCGTTTTTGGGATGTCAATGGGTGGTCTTCTTTCATGGTGGACGGCTGCGCTTGATGAGCGGGTCAGTGTGTGTATCGATCTTTGCGCACAGGTAGATCATCACACATTGATTGAAACGAACAATTTAGACCGGCACGGCTTTTACTACTATGTACCGAGCTTAGCCAAGCATTTTACAGCAGCGGATATCCAGGAAATGATTTTTCCAAGACCTCATTTAAGCTTGGTTGGAAAACTCGATCAGCTCACGCCTGCTGAAGGCGTTGGGCGAATTCAAAAGGTATTGAGTCAAACCTATCAAACTGCTTCATTGAAAGAACGGTATCAGCTTGTTGGTCTTCATGCAGGTCATTTTGAAACAGCGGCTATGCGTCACGAAGCAACACGATTTTTGAAAAAGTGGCTGTAATCAATAAAAGGCTTGGACATACTACGCCAAAAGGAAGGAGGAGACATATGAAAAAAATCACCATCATTGGCGGATGCGGTGTGATCGGACGTCTTTTAACAAAAGGGCTCTCTTCTGAGTACAACATCAACATCATTGATCAAACAAGCTGTGTAGAGAAAGTCATTTTAGCGGATGCAACGAATGAACAGGAATTATATCAGGTGATTCCGCGAGATACAGATGTCCTCATTCATCTTCTGAACATGGACATGACGCATGACGTGATGAATGCAGAGGAATTCACAAAAATGAATGATGTTTTTTGGCGGAGCACCTATCATATGTTTCGTTCAGCGGCTCGGTTAAGCATACCAAAAGTCATTTTTGCAAGCAGTAACCATGTGACCGATCGTTATGAAAAGGATGGTCAATCCTTACTAAGGCGAAACATTACGACTGACGATGTGCCTGCGACAAAAAATGTGTATGGCATTTTAAAATTTGCCTCCGAACAGCTAGGACGTTTATTCCACGATCAAACGGGGATGTCTGTCATCAATTTGCGGATTGGAACCGTTGTGACAGATGAAATGGAGGAATTACACAAGAAAAAAAGAACGAAAAGAACGCTGCTTTCACATGAAGATCTTGTTGGGATGACAAAGGCAGCGATTGAAACGGAAGTTCCCTTTGGGACATATTATGCCGTATCAGAAAACGAAGAAAAGCCTTGGTCCACTGAGAAAACGAAGCAGGAGTTAGGCTACAGACCAGATGTCAATACGACGGAAATCCTTGAAGAAAATGATCAGGCATAGGGCATAATCATGTCATTAGCTTATGATCTTATTCTTTTGTTTCAAGAGCATAAAAGCACGACTGGCATAATGATCTGTTTGGTCTGTCAAGATGATTATAGACGCTTTCTCCCCCCGTTTGTTACATTTTAATCACGATATCGTCACAGGCAGCAGCTTATTTTCAGACGAAATGATAACGCTTACAAAGAAAGGGCGTGATGAACATAGACCGTTCTCTTAAAGGCCGATTGTTCAATTTATTTAATTACTCTTTTCTACTCATGTTCGCATTAATATGTGTGCTCCCGTTCATCCATGTTATTGCCGCCTCTTTTGCTACGGTAGAAGAGGTCATCACGAAGAAGTTTATCTTGTTCCCGGCAACGTTTTCTCTTGAGGCATACCGATATATCTTCTCTACTGATATTGTGTATCGCAGCCTCATTGTGTCCATTCTCGTCACGCTCGTTGGAACAGCTGTCAGCATGTTTTTGTCCTCTCTCATGGCATACGGGCTGTCTCGCCAGGAGTTAAAAGGCCGGAGAACACTTATGTTTCTCGTTGTCTTCACGATGCTGTTTAGCGGAGGGATGATCCCGACGTTTATTGTGGTGAAAACACTTGGGCTCCTTGATACCTATTGGTCACTCATACTACCGGTCGCCATCAATGCGTTTAATTTGATCATTTTGAAAAACTTCTTTCAAAACATTCCTGCAAGCCTTGAAGAATCAGCTAAGATGGATGGCTGTAACGATTTAGGGATCTTCTTTAAAATTGTGCTTCCTCTTTCTTTACCAGCCATTGCGACGATTTCACTTTTTTATGCCGTGACGTATTGGAATACGTACATGACCGCAATTCTGTATTTAAATGATTCGGTGAAATGGCCGATTCAAGTACTACTGAGGCAGATTGTCATTGTATCGAGCGGAATGCAGGGAGATATGTCGGATATGGGCTCATCCACACCACCGCCAGACCAAACCATTAAAATGGCTGTCATTGTCGTGGCGACCATTCCGGTTCTGCTTGTCTATCCATTTATTCAAAAGCATTTCAACAAAGGGGCATTACTAGGTTCTGTAAAGGGTTAAAAAGATGGAACAACGGAGGGATCTTATGGGGAGAAAGAAATTATGGTTGATAGCGTTTGTCCTGCTGTTTGCAGCAAGTGGCATTCTTTCAGCGTGCTCAAGTAAAGGCGCAAGCTCATCAGATGAGAAGGTTGATTTAGACAAAAAGGTGAAGCTGACTTGGATGGCCATTTTGTATCATCAGCAGCCGCCGAAGGATTCAGTATTAAAAGAGATTGAGAAGCTTACAAATACAGAGCTTGATATGACGTGGGTGCCTGATGCTGTGAAAGAAGACCGTTTAAATTCAGCACTTGCCGCAGGGAATCTCCCGCAAATTGTCACGATCCAAGACATTAAGAATTCGTCTGCTATTAATGCGTTCAGATCAGGCATGTTTTGGGAAATCGGTCCGTATTTAAAGGATTATCCAAATTTAAGTAAGATGAACGAACTGATTAATAAAAACGCCTCTATAGACGGTAAGCTTTATGGAATTTATAGAGAGAGACCACTTTCAAGACAAGGGATTGTCATTCGAAAGGATTGGCTTGAAAATTTAAATTTGGATACACCAAAAACATTGGATGATCTTTATGAAGTAGCCAAAGCATTTACTGAAAAAGATCCGAACCAAAATGGAAAAGCCGATACGATTGGCTTTACAGATCGAAATGATTTGATTTATGGGGCATTTAAAACACTTGGTTCATATGAAGGAATGCCAACAGACTGGAAAGAAGAAAACGGCAAATTCACGCCAGACTTTATGACAAATGAGTATATGAATACAATGAAATACATGAAAAAGCTGCGTGACAATGGCTATATAAACAAAGATTTCCCAGTCACAAGTAAAACACAGCAGCAAGAATTATTCTCACAAGGAAAAGCAGGCATCTATGTTGGAAATATGGTAGATGCAGTGAACCTGAGGGATGATGCGACAGATAAAAACATGGAAGTGGATATTCTCAATCGAATCAAAGGCCCAGACGGCAAAGAACGTGTGTGGGCATCAGGTGGTCATAATGGCATCTTCGCATTCCCTAAAACAAGCGTTAAATCTGAGACGGAGTTAAAGCGGATTTTGGCTTTCTTTGATCGCATTGCAGAAGAAGATGTGTATGGTTTAATGACTTACGGTATAGATGGTCAGCATTATAAGAAAGAAGAAGGAAATACATTTATCCGAGAAGAAAGCCAAGTGAAAAGCTGGCAGACAGATGTACAGCCGCTTGTCAGCCTTGTAGGGATGGATAAACGCTACTTAAAAAATAAAGGGGATGCGGTTCGTACAAAATACGAAGAGCTGGAAGAAGACAACAAAAACATCATCGTCGCTAACCCTGCTGAAAGCCTGTATTCAGAGACGGCATCAGAGCGAGGAAACGAATTGAAGAAAATCATCGATGATGCGACCTACAAGTTCATTCTTGGAGATATAAACGAAGAACAATTTAAGAAAGATGTAGAGAAGTGGAAATCAAATGGTGGAAATAAAATCATTGAGGAATATGAAGCTTCCTTTAAAAAATCATAAACAGAACACCCCCGCTTAGCAGAAAAAGCGGGGGTGTTTTCATTAAAAGTCGAAGTTGTCTGGATTAGGGCCAATCCGTTTGTTCTCATTTAAATCAGAAAGACGCTAGCATCTTATGGGGTCAGTCCCTCTTATGAGAGTGGGCCCTTTTTTGCATTATGTTCCTTTTTTCTGGTCACGGTATTTCCCAGGAGTTGTACCTTCTAGCTTTTTAAAGGAACGGATGAAATTTTGCGGGTTTTTATATTTTAGCTTTTCGGAAATTTCTTTGACGGACATATCGGTTTCCACAAGCCAGTTTTTGGCGACATGATGTCTGTACGACGAGAGATATTCACTAAAGGAGATATCCATTTCCTTTCTGAAAATACTGCTTAAATAATTTGGGTTGTAATGCAGGCGTGTGGCGATTTCATCCAATGTGAGATCTGAGTCAAATTCTTGATGAATGATATGAATGATTTTTTCTGAGATATTTTTGTATTGTGAGTCCTCACGTGCACCAAGCTGGTCAATAATCGGCCGAATGATCTCATGTTTCAGCCATGCCTCTGTATCTTCAAAGGTTTTAAACTCAAAGATCGTATCATAGAGCATTTTGTTATCTTCGACTTCAAATAATTCAATGCCCAACAAATGCATCAGCTCAATCAAGTTGTTTAAAAAACGGGCAAGGGCGATATGGTATTCGTGCGGTCCAGCATTTTTAGAGAAAATGGATTGCAGGAGCACATGTAAATAGTGATCCGCCTTGCCTTGATCGCCAGCCTTAACCGCATCAAATAAATCATGCTGCAGCTGCTTTGGGAAATGCGTTTTAAATGTCTTTCCTTGCTGGATATGCTCATATAAGATAATGGACTTTTTCTCTGCTTTGAGTCTATATTTTAAGGCTTCTTTCCCTTCAATATAAGCATGTTTGGCCATGGTGAGCTCTTTAAATGGACGGCTGATACCGATGCTGATCGACAAACCAAGCTCTTCCTCAATACGCTGCTGAATGATTTCAGCTAATTGATTTAAATATTCAGTAAATTCCTCCTCTGACTTTGATTGATTTAGGATAATCGTTGTTTGATGCTGATTGACAACGGTTGGCTGAAGGTGCTCATCTTGTGGAATAATCTGCTCGATCAGTCCATTGATAGCAAATAAGAGCAAGTCAGCATCCTTTTTTTCATACGGTGTTCCTTTCAGCGTATCGATTTGGGTTACAAGCATGGATAAATGAGACCAGTCACGAGGGAAGTCTAAACTTTGGAATCGGTTGTTAATCTCTTCTTCCGTCAGCTTTCCAAGGAGCAGCCGCACCATAAAGTATTGCTGTAAGTGTGTCACTTGCTGCTCAATGCGTTCCTCTAAATCATTGTTTTGATCTTTCATTTGTTTAATACTCGACTCAATCAACTCGAATTCATTTTGGAATGGCTGCTTATGCAAAAATGATTCATTGCGTGCAAATGACTCGTATAATAAGCGGATTGGTTGATAAAAATGTCTGGAACCAAACCATGAAAACATCAATGAAAGCGCTAACAAAATAAAGCAAATAATAAAGGTGATCCACCCAATCGATTTCGTTTGCTGCTTGAGTTCTGGAATGGAGACAAAGGATAGGTACGTCCATTCGTTATAATCTGATTTTTGAAACGTCATTTGATAGTTCAGTTCATCAATCTGCATGTCAAATTGTCCTGATCGATTTTCAAGGGACAGCACATGCTTGACGAAATCTTGATTTTTCAAGGATTCACCGATTTGTTCTTTGCGATTATGTAGCAGCACTTTTCCGTTTGTGTCAATGACAAACATACTATCAGATTGAGAGAAATCAGGCATGTTGTCAGCAATCACGCAGCTCGGAATGCTGGCGACGGCGACCCCCTTTTTTTGGACACTGTTCATGGGAAGCTGTTTGATTAAGTTCACATTGTACTTGCAAAAGGACGCTTTTCCTTCTTTTGTTGCAACAAGGGGATTATTCTCTTCAAGTGCCCAGCTGGAGTGACTCGGAATATTGAGGTAAGAGGCTAACGCTTTTTCTTGGTCTCCGCTTGTGACATGATAAAGCCCGGAATTGTTCATGTACCAATCCTCTATTTTACTGACGAGTGTAATATTGGAGAGATCGGTGTCAAAGGTTTGCAGGTAGTTCAGTTCCTGCTGTACTTGATTATAAAGCTGGAATTGGTCTGGGTTTAAAGGTTCTGTCAGTGTTTGAAGGAGAGGCGGCGAACTGACATAGTGAGTGAGAGAATGATCAACTGTCTTTAAAATATGCTCAATATTGGACTGCGTTTGTTTGACGCTGTCCAGCTTTTCATTTGAGATATTTTCAAGCGCTGTTTTTTGCGAATGCTGATAAGAAAAAATACCGACAATGATAACAGGAATCGTACTAAGCATGAAAAAAAACGTCACAAGCTTGTAATAAAATTTATACTGCCTTCTTTTCATAAAACCCCCCATTTCAAACGAAACAATCTTTTCCCCTTAATTTATTAATCCAAAAATCTGGTAGGTTTGTCAATAATCATTTTCTGAGATTAGGATCATTTTCTCATGTTTTATGTAACGTTTTGAGTAGCTACACCTAAGAAAATATGATCTGTTGATATGATTGTAGACGGATTTTTCATCCTTAAGATACAGTGAACACATGCATCAGCATGAGGGGAGGCTTTATCAATGAAAACAGAGGATGTCACTGCCAAGGGTGTGCCTGCGGCAGCTTTAAAAAAAGAAAAGAGAAAGCGCTTACTCAATCAATTGCTTAGTCAAAAGTTCTTGTATTTAATGATTTTGCCAGGGCTCATTTATTTTCTTGTCTTTAAATATGTGCCTATGTGGGGACTCATTATTGCCTTTCAAGATTATCAGCCGTTTCTTGGCATTCTTGGCAGTGAGTGGGTTGGGTTCAAGCACTTTATTCGATTGTTTACAGAACCAACATTTTTCATCTTATTAAAAAATACGCTCATTTTATTTGCCATGAATGTCGTGATTTTCTTTCCAATTCCAATCTTATTAGCACTCCTTTTAAACGAGGTTCGATTGGCATTGTTTAAGAAATTTGTTCAGACGATGATTTATATCCCTCACTTCATGTCATGGGTGATTGTCGTGTCCTTATCTTTTGTTTTGTTAACAGTAGATGGTGGGTTAATTAATGAATTGATTGCTTTCTTTGGTGGAGAAAAAATTAACTTCCTCCTTAGTCAGGATTGGTTTAGACCGATGTACATTTTACAGGTGATCTGGAGAGAAGCAGGGTGGTCGACGATCATTTACCTTGCAGCGATTACGGCCGTGGACCCGCAGCTATATGAAGCAGCGAAAATGGACGGAGCCGGCAGACTGAGACAGATGTGGCATATCACCCTGCCTGCCATTAAAAGTGTCATTGTTGTTCTGCTTATTTTAAAAATTGGTGATACGTTAGAGCTTGGCTTTGAGCACGTCTATCTATTACTCAACGCAACGAACCGGGAAGTAGCGGAGATTTTTGATACGTATGTCTATACAGCTGGACTCAAGCAAGGACAATTCAGTTATAGTACCGCTGTTGGTTTATTTAAAGCAGCCGTTGGACTCATTTTGGTCATGCTGGCGAACCGTTTAGCGAAGAAATTTGGGGAAGAAGGTATTTATTAAAAAGGGAGATGAGAAGAATGACATTATCTACTGAGAAGGTATCACCACTTGAGCATGCAGAGAAATTAGCACAAAGTATAATGAAAGCGCATACACCTATTGAGCTGCCGCCAGCTGGAAGATGGCACTATCATCAAGGGGTTTTCCTTTGCGGCGTGATGAAGCTGCACGCGGCAACGGGGAATGAGGCGTATTTCGATTATGTGAAAAATTATGCGGACTCACTCATTGATGAGTACGGAAATCTGTTATTTCGCAGGGATGAGCTTGATGCGATCCAGGCAGGACTCATTTTATTCCCCCTTTACGAAAGAACGGGAGAGAAGCGGTATATGCTTGCAGC
Source organism: Bacillus pumilus (assembly GCF_024498355.1). Taxonomy (GTDB): domain Bacteria; phylum Bacillota; class Bacilli; order Bacillales; family Bacillaceae; genus Bacillus; species Bacillus pumilus_P. The sequence goes on along the minus strand of NZ_CP101833.1, from coordinate 2,629,713 downwards.
GGAGAAGCTGCGCGGACTTTATCGTACGCTCAATCGCACGTCTGAGGGCGGATTTTGGCATAAGGACAATTATGCTTATCAAATGTGGCTGGATGGTCTCTACATGGGTGGTCCTTTCGCATTAAAGTATGCCCAGCTTAAAGGAGAAGAGACGCTTGTGGAGATGGTCATTCATCAAGAGCATCTCATGAGAAAGCATACAAAAGATGAAAGAACAGGTCTTTACTATCATGCGTGGGACGAACGAAAAGTGATGCCATGGGCAGACCCAAAGACTGGCTGTTCCCCGGAGTTTTGGGCAAGGTCGTTTGGCTGGTATGTCCTTGCATTAGCAGATATGATCGAGGATCTGCCAGAGGAGCATGAAGGGCGAAAGGTGTGGAAGGAAACACTGACAGACATGCTGGAAAGTGTGGCAAAGTATCAGGATGATGAGACAGGTCTCTGGCATCAAATCATTGATAAAGGAAATCATAGCGACAATTGGCTTGAAAGCTCCGGATCGTGTTTATTCATGTATGCTATGGCAAAATCCATGAATGAAGGGTATGTGAGCCTCCGTTATGTCGATCATGTGGTCAAAGCGTATCAAGGCTTGATTCAGTATAAGACGGCAGAGAAAGAAAACGGTGATTTTACAGTGAGCGATATTTGTATCGGAACATCTGCGGGATTTTATGATTATTACGTTGGTAGAGAGCGGAGTACAAATGATTTGCACGGGGCAGGCGCTTTTATTATGGCGTTAACTGAGCTAGAGAAGCTGCCTGTTTTTCAAAAGGCATGAGGAGGCGTCAAAGGGCTGCGGTCTGGCTTATCAGTTTCATCGCTGCCTTTTGTTTGTCAGCCTGCCAGGGGGAAACAAACGGTATCGATGTCCTTATTTTTTCTGACATGTCAAAGGGAATGAAAGATCAATTAATGGAGAAGGCTTTTCAGCCGGATCAAGAGACATACAACGTCCACATCTTCCCTGCGATTCCTGAGAAGCTTCTCGTTGAAATCACTGCAAAAGAGGGGGACGTGATGTTCGTCCCTGAAGAAATGTTTAGAACGTATGATGATCCTGAAAGCTTTCAGCTGCTTGAAGAGATGGGAGTAAATGATGAAGAGGCGGGACCATACACGATAGAGGACCCAAAGACAGGGAAAACGGTCGATTATGCAGTTCAAATCAATAAAGGAACGAAAAAGCTAAATGGCTATACATTTCGATTACACCGAGATATGGTCGCTTTCATTCCTGTGTATGCTGAGAAGTCCAAAGAGGCGCTGTCTCTCATGAAACAACTTCGTGAAAATCGATAGAAAAAGGGGTGGGGAATGTGAAACGGGTCGTGATTTGCGGGCTCAGTCATCGCGCGTTCAATATGTTTATCAAACCGCTCATAGAGGATTTCAATGAGCATTACAGAATCACAGGGCTCCTAGATATAGATGATCAGCGGTATATACTCTGTCAGGAGCGGTTTCCATCACTGAGAGGGGTCTCATTTTTTCATGAGGATGCATTTGATCAGATGGTGAAGGAAGTAAAGCCAGACATCGTCATTGTGGCAGGACGGGATGATACGCATGTCACGTATATCATGCAGGCGCTTGACCATGATCTTGATGTCATCACTGAAAAGCCAATGGTGACAACAGCAAAAGACGCGAAAAAAGTGATGGATAAAGAGGCAGAGAGCAAAGGGAAGGTGACGGTCACCTTTAATTATCGCTACAATCCATTTCATCGGAAGGTGAAAGAGCTCATTTTAGACGGGAAGATCGGAAGGGTCACCTCTGTTGAACTGAGCTGGCTCATTGATACGTATCATGGAGCCAGTTATTTCAAAAGGTGGAATCGCACACGTCAATTCTCTGGAGGCCTGTCTATTCATAAGTCGACCCATCATTTTGATTTGGTCAACTGGTGGATAGATCAAAAGCCGAAACAAGTATTTGCCTATGGGGCGCTGAATTATTATGGAAATGAAAGCCCTTGGAATCCCTTACAGGATGAGGAAAACAGATATTGCGGAACATGTCATGTGAAAGATACATGTCATTATGAAGCAAGGTGGAATCCGCGGGTACAGCGCTCAAAGGTGGAGGATGATCATATTGAATCAGGTCAGGAACAGTCACAGCAGTACTCAAATTACCGCCCAGATGCCTGTATTTTTGATAAGGAAATTGATATTGAGGATACGTATGTGGCGTCAGTGGCTTATGACCAAGGTGCTCTGCTCAGCTATTCGATTCAATTTTCAGCTCCATATGAAGGGTACCGGCTTGCGATAAATGGGACGAAGGGACGCATTGAAACAAATGAGTTTCATGTACCAGCAAGAATTCCTTTTCAATTCCCGGAACAAACGATTTCTTACTACCCGATGTTTGGCGGAAAAGAAACGATAGAAGTCGTGAAACAGCCAGGCGGACATGGCGGCGGAGATCCGCTGCTGCTAGCAGATTTATTTTTAGGAAAAGATCCGTTGATTCACTATGACATTTCGGCAGGGGCAGAGGCTGGTGCTTATTCGATTGCACTTGGAGAAGGCATGTGGCGCTCTGTCGCAGAAAAACGTCCAATCGGAATAGAAGAATTGTTTCAAAAAGAGACGGTATAACGAGAAAGAGAGGAGGGAAAAGAGATGGATCATGATGGATCAATGAGCAGGATGCTGCTGATGTGTGAGTGGGTGATGCGGCTTGCCTATACCAATTTGCTATGGCTTTTGTTCACATTACTGGGGCTTGGGGTCTTTGGCTTCATGCCTGCGACAACTGCGTTATTTTCCGTAATGAGAAAGTGGATACAAGGGCACGAGCAAGTCAAAGTCTTCCGCACCTTTTGGAAGGTATACCGCGAGGAGTTTGTACGCTCTAATCTGATTGGCGTGGTGCTGCTCATGATTGGAACGATTATTTATGTAGACCTTGCTTATATTTATCCAACGAGCTGGTTTTTACATGTGCTTCGCTTTGCCATTTATATCTTTGGTTTTCTGTTTATTGTCAGCTTGTTTTATATTTTTCCGCTGCTTGCTCATTATGATTGGAAAAAGCGTCTCTATCTGAAATTCTCCCTTCTGCTTGGTCTCTCCTATTTGCAATATACGCTCTCTATGCTTGTTTTCTCGGCTATCCTATTTGTCCTATTTGCTTATTTGCCGGGGATCGTGCCGTTTTTTAGTGTGAGCATTCTTGCGTATGGCAACATGTGGCTAGCCTATCAAGTATTTAAAAAGATAGAGTTTGAAAGTGAGCAGCAGGCAGTAGATGTGCAGAAACGATTGCCATCTTTCCTTCAATCGAAGCGGGTGAATACGCAGTGATGTGAATGATTTGCTATAATGGTGTCACCGTGAACAAAAGGAGAGGTGAGAGTCGTGTCCGTAAAAGAAATCTCAATAGAAGAATTAAAACAAAAACTAGAGCAAGAAGAAGCCATTCAGCTAGTTGACGTACGTGAGGATGAAGAGGTAGCAGAAGGCATGATCCCAGAAGCAGTCCATATTCGAATGGGAGATATCCCTGAAAAGCTGGATGCGTTCGATAAAACGCAGGAATATTATATTATTTGTCGTTCTGGTAAACGTAGTGAAAATGTCTGCTATTTCCTAGAAGACCAAGGCTACCAAGCGACCAATGTGGTTGGCGGGATGCTTGCATGGACAGGAGAAACAAAACCGAAGCTGTAAAAAGGAGTCCTTTCATCGATGAGATGGAAGGCTTTTTTGTTCATATGCCCGTCTCTATGTGCATAAAGATAGAGTAGCGAGAGAAGGGAGAGTGGCATATGTGCTAAAGGTAGCTGTATTTGATGAAGAACACGAAAAGGATTTACAGAGCGAAATCAATTTATTTTTAAAAGGAATGGATGACGACCAAATCATTGACATCAAGTACAATGTAGCAGTGATCTGTGAGCAAGGAGGAGAACAGCTCTATTGTTTTTCTGCGCTCATTTTATATAAAAAATAGACGGCATCAAAAAAGGACCTGTGTGAAGGGTCCTTTTTCTCTTTGATTAACTTGCGTCAATATATAAACGATGCTTGTTGCAGTGAACACATTGAAAGAGATAGCCTTGTAAGTCTCCTCCGTTGACGAGCCATTGCTTAAGGTTCTCTTTCGTTAATCCTCCACCACTACAAATGTCTTCGATATCCTCTGAGAGCCCTTCCTCTAAATGTTCAATCTCTTTCCACTCGACTTATTGGACAATCGCGCAAAAATCTCCGCAATGGCTTAATCAATATTCCTGCTGCCATCCGCAATAACCTGGCGTTCTGAAGATGAGTTCTTCTACATCTTCAACGGAATAAAATGGACCATGATACACATAAATCTCTTTCTTTCTCACAAACAGGACATGTCGTATGCTCTTTTTTGATCACGTTTAATGAAATTGGGTCTGGGTTGTACTTGAACGTAGGTAACGTCATAAAAAAAGCCGTTCGGATAACGGCTTTTTCTTCTTGCGATTATGCTTTTTTTACTCTTGGACTTCTTGGTTTATTGACTTTGTTTGCTTGTTTGATTGCCTTTCGTTCATCATTTAATGATCTATACAGCGATACGATCATCAAAATGATGACAACTGAGAACGGCAAAGCTGCTAGTTTTGCTGTATTTTGCAAGGCTTCAAGCCCGCCTGAAAATAAAAGCACTGCAGCAACAGCTGATTGGATGATGCCCCAGGTGATCTTCACACTATTAGCTGGATTTAATGATCCATAGGTTGTCTGCATCCCTAGTACGAATGTAGCTGAATCTGCTGATGTGATAAAGAATACAGCAATTAAGATAAGTGCCAAAATGGACGTAATCATGGAGAGTGGGTATTCATTTAATACTCCAAACAGCATGGTTTCAGTGGACATGTTAGCAACATCGACGATATTGTTTTGTTGTAAGTCCATAGCTGATACCCCGAAGATAGAGAACCATAGGAAAACGAGTATTGAAGGAGCCACTAAGACACCTATTAAAAATTCTCGAATGGTTCTTCCGCGTGAAACCCTTGCAATAAAAATTCCGACAAATGGAGACCAAGAGATCCACCATGCCCAATAGAAGATTGTCCATCCATTAATCCATTCTCTTTTTTCAAAATCATTTGGTGATAATCTAAAGCTCATTTGAACAATATTTGATAAGTATTGTCCGATTGAATCTGTAAATGAATTTAAAATATAAACAGTTGGCCCAACAATGAGTAAAAAGATCATGAGTAAAGCAGCAAGAATCATATTTGTGTTACTTAAATATTTAATACCTTTACCAATTCCGCTCCAAGAAGAGATAAGGAACAGAACCGTAACGATTGCAATAATGATGAGCTGAGTCATGAAGTTATTTGGTAGGCCGAATAAATAACTTAATCCTCCATTAATTTGTGCGGCACCTAGTCCTAAACTAGTCGCTACACCAACCACTGTTGCAAATACCGCGATACAATCAATGGTTTTTCCAATCCATCCGTGAATTCTGTTTCCGAATACTGGATATAGGGTTGAACTAATTAATCCAGGCGCATCTTTTCTAAATTTGAAGTATGCAATGCAAAGTGCGACAATCGCATAAATGGTCCATGCATGAAGTCCCCAGTGGAAAAAAGTATAACGAAGGGAATCGCGGAATGCCTGTGCGGTTTCAGTCTCACCTGTTGGTGACTGAATGGCATAGTGGCTGATCGGTTCAGCTGCTCCGTAAAAAACAAGACCAATTCCCATACCAGCACTAAATAGCATAGCAAACCAAGAAAATAGACCAAATTCAGGCTCTTCGCCCGGCTTTCCTAGCGTAATTTTGCCGATTGGGCTAAAGATAAAGAATAGACAAAAGCCGACTAGCAGTGATACCACTAATAAGTAATACCAGCCAAAGTCATTTGTAATGTATGTTTGAATTTGATCCGTCACATTTTGCAATGTTTCTGGAGAAAAAGCCCCCCATAGAACGGCAACAAATGTGATCGCAATCACAATCCAAAATACACTTGATACGTTTTTCACACCATCTCACTCTCCTGTTGTTCTACACGTTTAAGCAGAGGATTTTGTTTAATATCCCCTATCTCAACTATTTTCAAACAAAAAGAGGCGAGTTTCTCACTCGTCCTCCATTTTACCGTAACATGTTTCCCTTCCATTTATCAACCATCGATATGTGAAGATGATTTTTCCTCAATTCGTTTGCGAAGACGGTAGACATATTCTTTTAAACAAACTGCGAAAATGGTAAACGCCAAAACAATGGCGACTTTTAACGGGGTAATCGACAGCTTCATGAAAACAGCGGCTGTCAAACTAATAACGACCGCAAGTACAATTGGAAGTGCGCGTCTGATCATTGATCTCTCTCCTTTACTTCTAGTGCAGCATTCATGCCAGCAAGCCTGCCTGTCACAAGTGCTGACGTGATATTGTAGCCGCCTGTGTAACCATGGATGTCTAAAATTTCTCCGCAGAAATAAAGACCGGCCATTTTTTTAGATGCCATTTTTTTCGGTTCAATCTCTTTGACAGAAACGCCGCCTCCTGTGACAAACGCTTTGTCCAAGGATAATGTACCATTTGCATGAACGATGAAATGTTTGCAATCATGGGCAAACGCACGCAGTTTATCCTTGGCAAGGCCAGAAAATGTGTCCTGCGGATCAATACCGTTCCGTTCTAAAAGGAACAATAAATAGCGTTCTTGCATCCAAGACTTCAATACATTTTTAATCGCTTTTTTTGGTTCGTCCTTTAGGGCATGATGAAGCTTTTGAAACAATTCCTCATCATGAAGCTTCGGATATAGGTCAATTTGCAGGCGGACTGTCGGCTGCTTTTTCAGTTCCTTCACAACAAACCCGCTGCATCTAAGAACAGCTGGGCCTGATAAACCAAAGTGAGTGAAGATCATATCCATGACATGTGTGACGACGGGTTTCCCTTTTTTATTTAAAACACTGACAGCCACACTTCTTAAAGAAAGACCTTGAAGCACTTTTTCTTTAATAAATCGTTCATCTGATGTGACTGGTACCTCTGTTGGGTAAAGCTCTGTAATGGTATGTCCGGCTGCTTCTGCCCATGCATAGCCGTCACCAGTAGAGCCGGTATGCGGCACACTTTTTCCGCCGACAGCAATGACGACAGCCTTACTTGAAATTTTTTCATCATTATTTGTAACAATTCCAGCTGCTTGTCCGTCTTGATACAGAACCGTTTTAATCTTTTCGTTCGTTCGAATGGTGACATTGAGGGCGCGGAGCCTGTCTAGAAGGGCATCCACAACAGATTGCGCTTTGTTTGAGACAGGGAACATGCGTCCATGGTCTTCTTCTTTTAGTTCAATGCCTAGGTTTTCAAAAAATCTAATAATATCCTCGTTATTGAACTCAGAAAATGCACTATATAGAAAACGGCCGTTTCCGGGAATATGCTTGATGATTTCTTCTACTGGAAGGCGATTGGTGACGTTGCAGCGTCCACCGCCAGAAATGGCCAGCTTTCTGCCAAGTTTGTTTCCTTTGTCAATTAACAGAACAGATGCACCGTGCTCTGCTGATGCAATCGCGGCCATCAGTCCAGAAGGTCCACCGCCAATGACAATGACATCGTAATGTTTCATGTTACATTCCTCTTTCTACTTTCAGTCATTTCTCTATTATAACGAAGATCGGGGAAGGCTGAAATATGAATTGATTGGTTTTGTGACTTCTGTATTGGAATTGTTACCTGTGCGATGAAATGATGTGGTAAAATAGTTAAGTTGAATATTCATTAGAAAAATGGTGGTTAAGCGCATGTCTAATAAACTGCTTCGTGGTACGTTGGTTTTAACGATTGGGACGTATCTCTCTCGTATTCTTGGTATGATTTACTTAATTCCATTTAGCGCAATGGTTGGAGCTACTGGTGGTGCGCTATTCCAATATGGATACAATCAGTATACGATCTTTTTAAGTATTGCTACGCTTGGTTTTCCAACAGCGGTATCAAAATTTGTCTCCAAATATAATGCAATCGGCGATTATGAAACAACTAGAAAAATGTTCAGGGCGGGTATGTCGGTCATGCTTGTCACCGGTATTATCGCCTTTTCTCTTTTATATTTGACCGCACCGATTTTTGCCAAGATTCAGCTTGGCGGATCGAATGAAACAGGCGGTTTGACCGTCGATCAAGTGGTATATGTGATTCGGATGGTGAGTTTAGGTCTTTTGGTTGTACCAATCATGAGTCTTGTGCGAGGGTTCTTCCAAGGACACTCTATGATGGGACCGACAGCTGTTTCCCAAGTCATCGAACAACTTGTCAGAATCATCTTCCTATTAACAGCGACGTTTATTATTTTAAAGGTGCTTGATGGTGGGCTTGTTATTGCTGTCGGATATGCAACATTTGCCGCGCTTATCGGCGCATTTGGCGGATTATTTACGCTTTATTTATATTGGCTGAAGCGGAAAGACCGTCTCCTATCTATGCAGCCGAATACAGGTGCTTACTCTGGTTTGACTTATAAGCAAATGTTTACAGAGCTGTTTAGTTATGCAGCACCTTATGTGTTTGTTGGACTTGCGATTCCAATTTATTCTTATATCGATACAAATACAATTAACAGAGCCATGATTGCATCAGGACATCAGGATATTAGTACAGCGGTACTGTCCATTGTGACGTTATATTTACCGAAGCTAGTCATGATCCCTGTGTCACTTGCAACAGCGTTTGGCTTAACATTGATTCCGACGATTACAGAATCATTTACAGCACGTAATTACAAGCTACTCAATCGGCAAATTGATCAAACGATGCAGGTCATTCTATTCTTCGTACTGCCTGCTTCATTTGGAATCTCTGCTTTGGCAGGACCGGTTTATTTGTTTTTCTATCCGTCTGTTCATCCTGAGATTGGGATATCTATTTTGTTCTGGTATGCGCCTGTTGCGTTATTGTTTTCTTTATTCACCATTAACGCAGCGATTTTGCAGGGGATTAACAAACAAAAATTTGCCATTGTCAGTCTTTTGTTAGGGATCATCATTAAAACGGTTCTGAATATCCCGCTCATCAGCTGGCTGCAAGGAAATGGTTCTGTGCTTGCAACTGCACTGGGCTACAGTGCGTCGATCTTGTATATGTTCATCATGATTAAGCGCCATGCAGGCTATTCATTCCGCAGGATTTTCAAACGTTTTATACTCATAAGCATTTTAACAGCAATCATGGCTGTTGTGGCTTATGTGACATGTCAGCTTGTGAGTCAATTGATCTCCTATGAAGGCGGAATTGTACAAGCTGGTATCGTTATTTTGATTTCAATGATGACTGGCGGCGGTGTGTATATGTTCTTATCTTACAAGGTTGGATTACTAGAGCGTGTACTTGGCAGCCGGATGCCGTCATTTTTAAGAAAAAAGAGTTAAGAAGAGGTGGATATTCATGAGGCTTGATAAATTGCTTGCCAATAGCGGCTTTGGTTCAAGAAAAGATGTGAAGAAGCTGGTCAAAGCCCGGGCTGTCACAGTGAATGGGGAAGTGGCGAAGCAGGTGAAAGATCATGTCGATCCATCAAATGATGAAGTGCTCGTACACGGAGAGCGTGTTGAGTATAAAGAATTCATTTATTTAATGATGAACAAGCCAGATGGCGTCATTTCGGCAACGGAGGATCTGCGAGATGAAACGGTTGTCGATTTACTCGAGCCGGAGGATATCGCAAGGGAGCCATTCCCTGTGGGGAGACTTGATAAGGATACAGTCGGTCTTCTCCTCCTCACAAATGATGGGCAGCTCGCTCATCAATTACTTTCTCCGAAAAAGCATGTCCCGAAAACGTATGAAGTTCATCTGAAATACCCTTTAGGAGATCAAGACATTGAGCGTCTCGAGCAGGGGGTTGTCATTTTAGACGATTATCACACGAAGCCGGCAAAGGTTGAGGTAGATGCGAATGAAGACGAAGATACACGCATCTGTTTAACGATTACCGAAGGGAAATACCATCAAGTGAAACTGATGGCACAAGCGGTGGGCAATGAAGTGATCTTTTTAAAACGGTTGTCGATGGGACCTGTCTCATTAGATGAAGATCTAGCCCCCGGGGAGTACCGAGAATTGAAGGAAGAAGAATTAGACAGCTTAATCAATCGAGAATAGAAAAAGAACCGGCATATCGCCGGTTCTTTTGTTATATGGACAGTCATTAGACGCTTAAGATGATATTTTTACTTTTTTTCTCGTTGTTTCCCATTTGCCCCTGCTTGGACTATGAACAAGATCGTTATAGGCAAGCACGTTTAAGTCTCTTTGAATGGTTCTAGGTGTGATCCCGAATTCATCAACCAGCTCTTGTGTCGTCACAAGACCTTTCTCTTGAATGAACATATAGACTGATTTAATTCGAGTCATCATACGGTTTGTTGAAGGTTTCAAAAAACCACTCCCTATCAATAAGATCGGATGGACTTGACTAACCACAACTTACTACACTAAAACTGCGAAATAAGGACATGCAACAATGGTAAATGTTCGTGTTTCTTATTGTTTTATTCTATTATACACGTTATTATGCATCTAGTTCCACCAAAAAGTCAACTTTACGTGATTTTTAATTTGTCTTCATGAAATAAAATATGTTACATAACATGAATTGAATACGGTTATAACCCAATAAACATAAGGAATAAGACGAAGAATGTCTCTTTAGAAAAACAAAAATAAACACAGAAAATTTACAAAATAAAAAATTGATATTTACAAAAAGACACATTCCTCATTTGAAATGTGCCTTTTTTGTTTCTGTTATCCTTCTAAGAAAAAGAGCTGAATGAAAAATAAGACGGCAAAAATGAGCACAAGAATATGGACTTCTTTCCATTTCCCTTTCGCTAATTTCACAAGTGGATATGAAATAAATCCGAGTGAAATCCCTGTAGAGATACTAGATGTCAGCGGCATGGAGAGAATAACAAGAAAAGCAGGAAATGCTTCGTCAAGCTCGTTCCAGCGAATGCGTGACACTGAGTTCATCATCAAACAGCCGACAATGATTAAAACAGGTGATGTGATGGAAGGTAAGGAAGAAATGGCTTGAACTAATGGGCCAAAAAACAAGGCCACAATAAACAGTGCAGCGACCGTTAAAGAAGTCAGTCCAGTTCTTCCTCCAGCAGCAACCCCTGAGGATGATTCAATATAAGCGGTGGTTGGGCTTGTTCCAAACATAGAGCCAACCGTCGTCGCAGCAGAGTCAGCGAGCAAGGCTCTGCGCACCTTTGGCAGCTGGCCATTTTTCATTAATCCTGCTTGTTCCGCTACCCCGATCATTGTTCCAGTTGTATCAAAAATCGTGACAAGTAAGAATGAGAAGACAACGGCATATAAATGATGAGAGAACACATCACCAAAGGCAGCGAATGGATTTGTAATCAGCATCCCTTCAGGCAGAGCTGGGACGTCCATCAGCATTTTAGGGAAATGAAGCTGGCCTGTCGCGAGCGCAATCAATGTGGTCGCTAACATGCCGATAAACAGGGCTCCATTTACTTGAAGAACCATTAAAATAACTGAAATCATTAAACCAACGAGCGTTAAAATGACAACTGGTGAGTTTAAGTTGCCAAGCTTCACAAGATTCTCCGGGTCAGCTGCAATGATGCCAGACTGCCGGAGACCGATGAACGCAATGAAAAGCCCGATTCCTGCTGTGATCCCGTACTTTAAATTATCTGGAATCGCTTGAATCAGTTGTTTTCTAAGGGATGTTAACGATAAAATAATAAAGAGTATACCAGCAACAAATACCGCACTGAACGCCGTTTGATAGCTGATGCCGCCACCGCCGACAACTGTAAAGGTGAAATAGACATTCAGTCCCATGCCTGGTGCAATGGCAATCGGATAGTTTGCAAATAGTGCCATCCAGAGCGTACCGACGACAGCAGCGATGATAGTTGCAGTAAAGACTTGGTCAAAAGGAATGCCTGCTTTTGAAAGAATTCCTGGGTTGACGGCTACAATATATACCATAGTAAAGAATGTCGTCATACCAGCGAGTAATTCTTTCTTTATGTTGGTTTGGTTTTCTTTTAATTGAAACATAAAATCCTCCATTTACGAACATTATTACAAAACAATTAATATAATATTCGTTTTAAGGATGGATTGCAACCTTTTTTCAAGGAGGAATGGAATAATGAATTGGGAAGCTGAAGTGATACGAAAAAAAGAAGATCTGATTAAGGATACACAATCTTTTTTGCAAATTGAAAGTGTCCTTGATGAAGAAGGTGGAACAGAAGGGAAGCCGTTCGGTGAAAAAGTGGATGAGGCCCTTCAGTACATGCTGAAAAAAGGAAAAGACGAAGGCTTCACAGTAAAGAATGTCGATGGCTATGCAGGTCATATTGAATATGGACAAGGCGAAGACATTGTAGGTGTGCTATGCCATGTGGACGTGGTGCCCGCAGGTGACGGCTGGACAACCCCGCCATTTTCAGCGGATATCAGAGAAAATAGAATCTTTGCAAGGGGGGCAATTGATGATAAAGGGCCAACCATGGCCGCTTTCTACGCTCTTAAGATGTTAAAAGATGCGGGCATGCAGCTGTCGAAAAAGATTCGAATGATCATCGGAACAGATGAAGAAAGCGATTGGCGCTGTGTGGACCATTATTTCAAGCATGAAGCGATGCCGCAAATTGGCTTTGCGCCAGATGCTGATTTTCCGATTATTCATGCTGAAAAAGGGATCATTGATGCCATTGTGTCATTTACATATCAACAAACAGAGGACGATAAGCGCTATACACTCAAGCAATTCACATCAGGGATAAGGCTCAATATGGTGCCAGATGAGGCCGCTGCCACTGTGGCAGCGGCGCAGGAACATGATGCAGAAGCGTTAAAAGCAGCTTTTGAAGCCTATCTCGCTGAAAATCAATTATCCGGTGAGGCAAAGAACACAGCGGATGGGCTGCATTTCACATTAAAAGGTGTATCAGTCCATGCAATGGAGCCGGCGCATGGCACGAATGCGGGCATTCATATGGCGAATTTCTTATGTGGGCATGATGTAGATGAACAAGGACTTGCCTTTACATCACAAATAAAGTCTTTATTTGATCAGGACACACGAGGACAAAAGCTAGGAATTGCTTGTAATGATGACATTAGCGGCGACTTAACCCTAAATGTTGGAACGATCCGCTATACACAAAACGAGGAAGCGAAACTCGGCTTAAACGTCCGTTATCCCGTGACAGCAGACGGCAAGGACGTCAGAAAAGGGATTGAAAGCATCAAAGGGGCATCCATTGAGAAATTCGATGACAGCCCTCCGCATCACGTCTCAAAAGATCATCCACTTGTGAAAATATTGCAGCGGGTATATGAGGAACAAACTGGAGATCCAGCAACTCTGATTGCCATTGGAGGAGGAACGTATGCGAGATCTTTAGAAGCAGGAGTTGCCTTTGGCCCTCTATTCCCTGGCAGACCAGATTGCGCCCATCAAAAGGATGAATATATCGAAATCGATGACTTACTAAGAGCAACAGCTCTATATGCACAAGCTATGTATGAATTGGCAAAATAGAAAAAGGTAAAGAGAAGAGGGGATTCACATTGAAAAAAATGTTCTTATGCTCTTCATTCAAAGACAGCTATTCTCTCTTGTCTGACTTTGCGGGTGAATCATTAAAAGGAAAAAGCGTGACGTTTATTCCAACAGCTAGTGCTGTGGAAGAAGTAACGCACTATGTGGAGGCAGCAAAAGAGGCCTTTCATCAATTAGATATGCCATTAGAGACTGTTCAAATGGCTGAGCATACTGCCCAAGAGATCACACATATGATCGAACGAAATGATGTCATCTACGTATCAGGAGGCAATACCTTTTATTTGTTACAGGAATTACGAAAGCATCGCCTCGATCACGTCTTGAAAGAAGAAATGAGCAAAGGCAAGCTGTACATTGGAGAATCAGCAGGGAGTATCATCATGGCGCCAAGCATTGAATATATTTCATTGATGGATGATCCGGAGAAGGCGCCGGAGCTGTCATCGTTTCAAGGGATCAATGAAATCAGCAGCTATCCGGTTCCGCATATGCAACATGCCTATTTAGGTAAAGCCGCGCAGCAAATTATCGAGCAGCATCAGCATAAACTTGCTTTATGCCCGCTCACTGATGAACAGGTTCTACTCGTTACAGGTGAGCAGGCTGAGGTGAAGTCGGTCAAATAGACGTGACCGTGAAACGAAGAAAAAGGAACAGGGACTCATCCCCCTGTTCCTTTTTTAATCTTGAAAAACATCACTTGATAAATATCGTTCTCCCGTATCTGCTGTCATACAGATGACGATATGATCTTTAGGCATTTGTTTGGCTGTTTCAATGGCAGCATAGCAAGCTGCGCCAGATGATGGGCCAACTAAAATTCCTTCAAGACGGGCAAGCTGCCGTGTGATGTGGTACGCATCTTCATCGCTCACTTGCACAATCTCATCATAGACATGCTCATTTAAAATAGTTGGGATAAATCCTGGACTTGTGCCAACGAGCTTATGTTTGCCAGGTTTCCCGCCAGATAAGACTGGAGATCCCTTCGGTTCTGCCACACGTATGGTCAGGCCGGGGAATGCCTTTTTTAATTCCTCACCAGTGCCTGTAATGGTTCCGCCAGTTCCAGCTGTTGCGACAAAGGCAGCAAGAGGCTGCCCAAGTTGCTTCACAGCTTCCATGATTTCTACAGCTGTTGTCCCTCTGTGAGCATCGGGGTTCGCTCCATTGTCAAATTGCATTGGAATAAAGCTATGAGGAATTTGAGCAGCTAGTTCTTCTGCCTTGCGAATGCAGCCTGGCATTTTTTCTTCTCCTGGGGTTAAGACGACCTGTGCACCGTATGCCTTTAAAATATTGATTCTTTCTTTTGTCATCGTATCAGGCATGACAAGTATCGCTTTGTAGCCTCTTGCTGCGGCGTTCATCGCCAAACCAATCCCCGTATTTCCGCTAGTTGGCTCAATAATGGTCGCCCCTTTTGTGAGCTTCCCTTGTCTTTCTGCCTCAACGATCATATTGTAAGCAGCACGATCTTTCACACTTCCACTAGGATTAAATAATTCCAGCTTTAAATAAACAGCCGCCGCATTGTCTGGCTGAAGACGCTGTAATTTGACAAGCGGTGTATCGCCAATCAGTTCAGCAATATTTTGTGCAACCTTCATCATGTGACACCCTTTCTTCTCATTCCGCATTTCTTTAGTTATACTATCATCAATGGGGATTCGTAAAGTTTGTTGAAAAAGGACAGGTGATATGATGTCAGAAAGCCGTCATTATTTTATTGGGATTCACATCCCTGAACAACTTGCGCATCAAATCAAAACAGACATCGATCAAAGGAGCGGACTGTCATTTCAAAAATGGACAGCTCCAAGTGATTATCATGTAACCCTTGTATTTTTAGGAGCCATTCCAAAAGAGCGTTTGGAAAAGATCATTCAGCTGCTTGAAAACCTTTCAAATGAAGCATCTGCATTTCCGCTAGAGCTGAATGAGTTAGGACAGTTTGGTACAAAGGAGCGCCCAAGAGTCTTTTTTGCAAAGCCGAGTGAAAGCAGGCCGCTCATGCATTTAAGAGAAAAGGTGAAAGAATCCGTATTGTCAGCAGGTCATCCTGTCGAAAAGAGACCTTTTCATCCGCATATGACGATTGCGCGCAAATGGAATGCGGATCAGCCTTATGCAGAACAATCGCCTTTACGTAAAGAGCCATATGTGATGGAGGTTTCTAGTATTGCTTTATTTGAAATACGTCCGAAAGAAACCCCACGTTATCACACAATCAAACAATTTACCCTACATAAATGATTCTAGAAGTTGGAGTGAGCAGCAGATGGCGCAAATTATCAAAATCCAAGATTATATATCACGATATGAACAAGACCCGCATCATTACATCAATCAGTTTATTCGATTGAAAAAACAAAGATGGGACGAGTTAAAAAGAGCTTCGAAAGAGGAGGCGCAGCAGCAGGTCGACCAAACCCTTGAACAAGCGCCTGAACAAGAGGAAGAAAAGAGAAAGAAATTCTCCTTAAAGAGAAAGCAAAAAGAAGCCGATATGAAAAAGGAACGAGACCTGAGTCTTTTTAACGAGCCAACAGATATAGAGCAAGGTGTCTTCAGAAACGTCCCTACCGATGAAACGAAGCTCATTCACTTTTTTAAGGATCATCTATATGATGTTCAATTAAAATGGGCCAGCTCGACGCTATCTCACATTTCAACCGTATCCCATCACATTCGGTATGATGAAAAGCTGCGTATGCTTGCAAGGCAGCTTCCAGATTCTTATTTTGTGATGTACAAGCCGGTGCTGCTCATTCAAAAAGCTGAGATGGAATTATGCTCCGTGATCATTACGCCGCTGGAAGTGATCTGTTTATCCTTCTTAGAGGCAGAGCCAGACAGCGTATATATCGGATCCAAGGAACGTTTTTGGGAAAAGCGGGCGACGGGGAAAGCTGTTCAGTCCATCTTGAACCCTTGTGCAAGCCTTCTGCGCTCTGGAACCGTAGTGTCAAAGATTTTACAGCAAAGTGGTGTAGACCTTCCTGTGAAAAAAATCCTGATCAGCCGAACCTCTTATATTGACCTACCTGAAGTGCCATACGGGATGGAGGTTGTCGATAAGAAGAAGGCTGAAGAATGGTTTGAAAAGCAGCGGAAAAATACGGCGCCGACAAAGCACCAGCAATTTAAGGCGACAAAGGCATTGCTTGCTTATGGTGAATCAGACAGCAAAAGAAGGCAGGAATGGCTCGATTAAAGGCATGATGGAAGGTCGCGTAACATGAGACCTGAGTGGAGCTAATATATGAATGAATGGTACTTTATCGTCAATCCAGCAGCAGGACATGGAAAAGGACTCCGCATTTGGAGGAGCATAGAGAAAGAGTTACAAAAGGTGGAGATCTCATACCGGTCGTTTCTCACCCAGCATGAAGGCCATGCGGAAGTATTGGCGAGACAGATTAGCGCCATGCAAGATGACAGGCTGAAGCGCCTGATCATCATTGGCGGTGACGGCACCATTCATGAAGTGCTGAATGGCTTAAAAGAAATCGATCATGTGCAGCTGAGTTTTGTCCCCGCTGGCCATTGGAATGACGCAGCGAAGGGGCTCGGTATCCATCGTCACGATGTGTTAAAAGAAGTGAGAAAGCAAAAGAGAATGCTCACTAAAACATTTTCTCTCGGTTCTTTTCACGATCATGCAGAAAGCCCGCAATCTGTTCTCTTTCTCAATCATATTGGTGCTGGGTTTGACGCGCATGTCTTGAGGAAAACGGTGCATTTTAGAGGGAAAAAGTGGTTGAAGCGACTCAAGCTCGGGTTTATCATTTACCCGCTGTCATTTCTTCATTCTTTATGGTCATTCAAGCCGTTTGATCTTGCTCTTTTTATTGAAGATGAGAGAAAAGTCTTTCGCCAAGTGTG
Organism: Bacillus pumilus; assembly: GCF_024498355.1. Lineage (GTDB taxonomy): Bacteria > Bacillota > Bacilli > Bacillales > Bacillaceae > Bacillus > Bacillus pumilus_P. The sequence goes on along the minus strand of NZ_CP101833.1, from coordinate 2,612,217 downwards.
GTTTGTGATCGTATGCAATCATCCGTATTATGGCGGAGGGCTGGAAGCAGCGCCAGAAGCAAGTGCAAGGCAGCCAGGCTTTCAAACGATCGTCGTCACGGATTTGAATCCATTCAAAGTCCTCTTGTTTCTAAGTGCGATGGTGTTTCGAAAGCACCTGTCGATGAAGGGAGTCTCCTTGTTTCAGCATGAGGAAGTGTACTTGGAGGCAGATGAAAAAATCTTATTTCACGCAGATGGTGAAGTGATCGGCGCAACTCCTGTCTTTGTGAAGGCTAGTGAACGATCCTTAAAATTACGTGCTTAAATGACTGCCGGCGTATGTGCCAGCAACAGAACCATGAAAAAAGCCTTCCTTTTCAAAAGGTTCTTGTCCTGATTTTTTAGTTTTGCTTGACGAGTATAAGAAGGTAGCGATAAAATCTATAGGACGGCTATTGTTTAGCATCTCATTCTCAATAGCTGTCCTTTTTGTTTTTATGATCATATAAATAAAAAAAGAAACAGCCAATTGACCTTCAATCGGCTGAATTTTGTCGACTAAAAAAGCACGATTTAAAATATTTTAAGAAATGATGGGTTGAAAATTGATATGAACTGGTTGGGACAAATATTAGGTAGCGAATGGCACATCTCTCCTGCTGGAGGCGCTACGGGAGATGCGTACTTCGCAACACACAATGACCAAAAGCTATTTTTAAAACGCAATACGTCACCGTTTCTTGCGGTTTTGTCAGCTGAAGGCATTGTGCCGAAGCTTGTCTGGACAAAACGGATGGAAAATGGGGATGTCATTACTGCGCAGCATTGGCTGAGCGGCAGAGAGCTGAAGCCAAAGGACATGAATGACCGTCCTGTGGCGGAGCAGCTAAGAAAAATTCATACTTCTAAAGAATTGCTCGATATGCTGAAACGATTAGAGAAGCACTCTCTAGACCCAGAATCTATTCTGATGCATCTGAAGCAGTCCATTTTAAAAGAGCAGATTGATTCACCTGATATCACGCGTGCCATCCAGTATTTAGAGAAGCATGTGGAGGCAGTCCATTTCGAGGATAAGGTCGTATGTCATTGTGATCTCAATCATAATAATTGGCTGCTGACAGATGAAAACCAGCTCTATTTGATCGATTGGGATGGGGCAATGATTGCAGACCCTGCGATTGATCTTGGACCGCTTTTATACCACTATGTTGATGAAAAGAACTGGGAAAGCTGGCTCTCTATGTACGGCGCCCCGCTGACAGACAATTTGCGGAAACGCATGGCGTGGTACGTGCTCGCTGAAACCGTATCGTTTGTCGTTTGGCATAAAAGAAAAGGAAATGAAAAGGCGCAAAAAGAAGTGCAAGCGGAGCTAAACGCACTGCTAAAACGGTTAAACATCCATTAAGACAGTGGAATGTTTTCGACCCATTCAGCCAGATGAGATTGATGCTCCTCGATATGTGCATCAATTGAACTGACAGAGGTGCCCTTTTGGCTGTAATCATAAATATCTGTTAACAGCTGACGAACATCGGCATCAAGGGTCTCTTTCGCCAGCATTAATTGAATGACGCGTCCCACCTGTTCATATTCTGCAACAGTCCCACAGCAATCCAGCTGGTGATCGGTTAAGATATCTTTGATTAATTGAAGCTGATGTTGGCGGTTTAATCCCATACGTATGCTCCTTTCTTGCGTGTCGTTTATGTGGTTAAACTGTGCATTTAGCGCCCAATTTATACATGCGGCAGACCAGCTCAAATAAGGGCTGGTCTTTTTCATATGTACATATGAGATGCTGTCTTGCGGGTCTTTATGTTTCATGGTATCTTGATAAAATGTAAAGAAAATAGAGGTGTATCAAATTGAGAATGCGACATAAACCATGGGCTGATGATTACTTAGCTGAAAATGCTCATATTGCTCTAGCAAACCCTGAACAGTATAAAGGGAAATGGCATGAGCTGTTTGGAAATGATCATCCAATCCATATCGAAGTTGGGACAGGGAAAGGGAGCTTTATTGCTGGAATGGGCAAGCTTCATCCTGATATCAACTATATTGGGATTGAATTATTTAAAAGTGTCATAGTGACAGCAGTAGATAAAATCAAAGAAACAGATGTAGAAAACGTGAAGCTTTTAAACATTAATGCAGAGACACTGACAGATGTGTTTGCAGAAAATGAGATTGACCGGGTGTATTTGAATTTCTCTGATCCGTGGCCAAAAGCAAGACACGAAAAGCGCAGATTGACCTTTAAAGCCTTTTTAGAGCGATATGAACATATTCTCCATCCAGGCGGTGAATTACATTTCAAAACAGATAACCGCGGATTATTTGAATATTCCTTAAAGAGCTTTTCTGCTTACGGACTCCTTTTAACGTATGTAAGTCTTGATTTACATGAGGATGGTCTAGAAGGAAATGTGATGACAGAATATGAAGAGAAATTCTCTTCTATAGGACAACCCATCTATCGATCAGAAGTGAAATATCCAGAATAATAAAAGAAAAAAGCTGGCTGCAATGAATGATTGCGTCAGCTTTTTTTGATGAAATGTTTTAGAGGATTGGTGCATGCGAATTTCCGCTGTATTTGCTACGATAGAAAAAGGAGGGATGACAGCAATGGAGACAATGAAAATAGGTGAAATGGAACTGTTCTGGTTAAACGGGGGAGATACTCACATGGACGGCGGTGCGATGTTCGGTGTGGTGCCAAAGCCGTTATGGTCAAAAAAATACCCTGTGAATGATCGCAATCAAATTGAATTACGGTGTGATCCGATTCTCATTCGGTGGAATGGTCTTCATCTATTAGTGGATTCCGGCATCGGATCAGGGAAGCTGACGGATAAACAAAAACGAAATTACGGCGTAACAGAAGAGACCAAAATGGAGGAATCGCTTGCGGCTCTCGGTCTACGTCCATCAGACATTGATTACGTATTAATGACCCACCTGCACTTCGATCATGCCAGCGGGTTAACAAAACGTGAGGGTGATCAGCTCGTGTCTGTTTTTCAGCAGGCAAAAATCATCACATCCAAAATCGAATGGGATGAGATGAGAGCGCCGAATATTCGCTCAAGAAATACATATTGGAAAGAAAACTGGGAGCCTGTAGCAGATCAAGTGGTCACATTTGAAGAAAGCATCGAAGTGACAGAAGGAATTCATCTGCATCATACAGGTGGTCACAGCAATGGGCACAGCATCTTAACGCTCACAAGTCAGGGCGAAACAGCGATTCATTTAGCTGATATCATGCCAACACACGCTCATAAAAATCCACTTTGGGTGCTGGCATATGACGATTTTCCGATGACTTCGATTCCCGCCAAACAAAAGTGGCAAGCATTCGCAGAAGAACAAAATGCATGGTACTTGTTTTATCATGATGCCATTTACCGCGCTGTGAAGTGGGATGAAGACGAACAAATCATACATGAAGTCAAAAGAGAAGCGGGAAGATAAAAGATCATCTGTATGTTTTTTTCGCCTTTCACACAAAATAACGACAAAATGAACTTGTGAAAGGAAGAGTGCAGGTGAATCAATTTTATCGTGTACAGGGTGATGTTATCGAGACACCATTAAGAGGGATGGAAGTCATGTCTGTCCCTTATTTAAACAAAGGGGTTGCATTTACAAAGGAAGAGCGGGAAGAGCTTGGTTTAAAGGGATTTCTCCCGCCTAAAGTTTTAACGTTAGAAGACCAGGCGAAGCGTGCATATGAGCAGTTCCAAGCACAGCCAGATGCGCTTGGGAAAAATGTTTATTTAACAGCGCTTCATGACAGAAACGAAGTGCTTTTTTACAAATTATTAAATGATCATTTGGCGGAAATGCTTCCGATCGTATACACCCCGACCGTAGGAACGGCGATTCAGCGTTATAGCCATGAGTATAGAAAACCTAGAGGACTTTATTTATCCATTGATGACCTAGAAGGCATGGAAGAGATTTTTGCCTCTTACGGTGTCGATGAATCGATTGACTTAATCGTTGCGACTGATGCAGAAGGCATTTTAGGCATCGGAGACTGGGGCGTTGGCGGCATAGCCATTTCAGTGGGGAAGTTGGCTGTTTATACAGCGGCGGCAGGTATTGATCCTAGCCGCGTGCTGGCAGTGGTGCTTGATGCCGGGACGAATCAAGAAAGTCTCTTGAATGATCCGCTTTATGTCGGAAATCAGCACTCTCGCGTTCGAGGAGAGCGCTATGATGAGTTCATTGATCAATATGTTGAGCTTGCCCGCGCCACCTTTCCGAATGCACTTCTTCACTGGGAAGACTTTGGTACAAAGAATGCCCGCGCCATTTTGGAGAAATATAAGGAACGTATTTGTACATTCAATGATGATATTCAAGGAACTGGAGCGGTTTCACTTGCTGCGGTTCTGGCATGTGTAAAAGCATCGAAGGTTCCGCTGAAGGACCATCGAATCGTCATCTTTGGAGCGGGTACAGCAGGTATTGGCATAGCAGAGCAAATTCGTGATGCTATCGTAAGAGATGGGGTCAAAGAAGAGGAATCATATGACCATTTCTGGTGTATAGATAAAAATGGATTGCTCACAGATGATTCACCTGAAATTCAGCCTTTCCAAAAGCCATATGCAAGACATTCTGAGGAAGTAAAGGATTATGCGCGTAATGGTCCAAAGCATTCCATTGATTTGTTAGAGGTCGTCAAGCAGGCTAAACCTACCATTTTAATTGGCACCTCGACAGTAGGAGGGGCATTTACAGAGGAAATTGTGAAAGAAATGGCGTCGCATGTCGAGCGCCCAGCGATTTTACCGATGTCTAATCCGACACCTCTTTCAGAAGCAAAGCCGGAGGATCTGATTGAGTGGACAGAAGGACGTGCCCTTGTGACAACGGGAAGCCCATTTGATCCTGTGGAATACAATGGGGTCACATATGAAATTGGGCAGGCAAATAATGCCCTTGTTTTTCCAGGACTTGGTCTTGGAACCATTGTGTCTAAAGCCCGTCTGATGACAAATAGCATGTTTGTGGCGAGTGCTGAAGCCATTGCCAGCATGGTCAATGTCGGAAAACCAGGTGCGGCGATGCTGCCAAGTGTCGAGCAGCTTCGAACGGTTTCAGCCACAGTGGCTGTCCGTGTTGCGCAAGCGGCGATTGACGAAGGGATTGCCGAAGAAACGCCGGATGATCTCATACAGACTGTGCAAGACGCCATGTGGCACCCTGTGTACAAAAAAATCAAAGCCATATAAAAAAAGAAGCTTCGCAAGGACACGTCTTTGCGAAGCTTTCTTTATCAAGCAACAGAATCAATGACATCAACGATCATGCCTGTTTTTGCATCAATCATGACTTCGTACTGTTCAAGCTCACCAAAGGCAGAGCGTGTAATGCCAGATTTGTACACATCAATCGTTTCACCATTTACGGTATACGGCTCTGGTACAGTATAGATCCAAGAGCCATCAATCGGACCGCGCTGTTTAAAAGCAGATTTCACAATTTTTAACGCTTTTTCAGACGAGATATACGTAGGGAAAAATACTTTCTTTGCAATCATTGCAGCGGCTACGCCAATACTCGCACCAATCAAAACATGTTTTAACTTCAACGTGCTGCACCTCCGTATTGCTGTTTTTTCCATTATACAAAACTTGTCCATTGATGTTAAGAAATCCGAATACTTAAAAGCATATTCAAAATTTCTGGAGAGATACTTGGAAAACCGAAAGAATTCTTATAGTATAAAGTGAGTGTTATTTTTATAGGAATATATATGGTTATTACATAGAAACGAGGTAAACTGTAGAATGAACGAAGAAACATTGTCGCTTTTCCGAAATTTAACAGAATTACAGGGGACTCCGGGTAATGAGCACCATGTGCGTGCTTTTATGAAAAAGGAACTTGAGAAATATTCCGATGAACTGATTCAGGATCGTCTTGGCGGAGTGTTTGGCGTACGCAAGGGGCCGGAAAAGGCACCAAACATCATGGTGGCTGGCCATATGGATGAAGTGGGCTTCATGGTCTCATCGATTACGAAAAACGGGATGATTCGTTTTCAAACACTTGGCGGCTGGTGGAGTCAAGTGATGCTCGCGCAGCGTGTGGACGTTCATACCGATCACGGGCCAATTCCTGGTGTCGTGTCTAGTACACCACCTCACCTTCTGACACCAGAACAAAAAAGCAAACCTGTGAAGCCGTCAGATATGCTCATTGATATTGGTGCAGATAGCGAGGAAGAGGCAAAAGAGCTTGGCATTCGCCCAGGACAGCAAATCGTCCCTGCAACGGTCTTTACCCCAATGGCGAATCCAAAAAAGATCTTAGCAAAGGCTTGGGATAACCGCTATGGCTGCGGACTTGCCATTGAATTATTAAAAGAATTAAAAGACGAAACCCTTTCATGTCAGCTGTATTCGGGTGCAACAGTTCAGGAAGAAGTAGGGCTTAGAGGTGCAGAGGTAGCAGCTAATATGATTCAGCCGGATCTATTCTTTGCTTTAGATGCGAGTCCTGCAAATGATGTGACGGGTGACAAAACACAATTCGGCCAGCTTGGAAAAGGTGCACTTCTTCGTATTTTTGATCGAACGATGATTACGCACCGTGGCATGAGAGACTTTGTACTCGATACTGCTGAAACAAATAACATTCCATATCAATATTTCGTATCACCGGGTGGTACTGATGCTGGACGTGTTCATATTTCAAACCAAGGTGTGCCGTCTGCTGTGATTGGTGTTTGCGCGCGCTATATTCATACAAGTCATTCTGTCTTGCATGTGGATGATTACGCTGCGGCAAAAGAGTTAATTGTTCGTCTTGTTAAAAGCTGTGATCAAAGCACGGTGGATTCTATTTATCAACAGGTGTAAATGATAGAAAAGAGGACAAAAGACTAAAAAACATTTTATCCTTTTGGCTTCTTTTCAGCGTGATATGAAAACCCTTGAAGTCTAGGAAGGCCGAGTACTGGCGCGGAGCGAATTTGATATTCGTGAGCACCAGCACGCAGAACTGACACCGAATGCGAGGGTTTGTCTTCACGCTGAGGCTGCCTCTTCAATGAGGGCAGCCTTCTTTCTTATTGCTGTTCAAACACGTAAGATAACGCCTTGATCGCTTGATTCACTGTTTCCACAGTGATATTTGCTTTGTTTGATAGTTCCTTTAATGGATGGTGCAGCTCTTTTGGACGGATCAAAATAAGAGGTTTTCCTTTGGCGATGGCAGAAGATGCATCCATTGCAGTGTTCCATTGTTTATATTTCTCACCAAAGCGGGCAATGACAACATCTGCTTTGGTCAATAAAATCTCGGTACGGAAATTGTTCAAATCAGAAGCAGCATCGTCTTTTAAAATGGCATTCGGCTGTTCGCCTAAAATGTCTTCACCAATGTGATCTGATCGGTCATGATTCTCCATTGGGCCAACAAATGTTACAGGTAACTTCAAAGATTGGCTTTTCTCCTTGATTTCATCACGCCACTGGCTATGAATTTCTCCAGCTAAATAGATGGTTAATTGCATAACAATCTCCTCCTTGTGCACAAACTTAGTAAAGGTTTGTCCTGTTTCTTTTCATGTTACACAAGAAGTGCTTGATAAAGCAAAAAAAATATGATTATGATATTCATGGTAGAGACTATTTTTCATCGTAAGAAGACTACATATAATGGGAAGGACAGGCCTCTTCGTCTTTCCTATGAGAAAGCAGGAAGACGACGTTGATGACTTATTTGAAAAGAAAGGGCATTTCCCTTTCGCCAAAGGTGTATTTCATTGATGCACTCTCTTATATGGCTTTAGGTCTATTTGCAACATTAGTGGTAGGGCTGATCTTAAAAACAGCAGGCGGCCTGTTATCACTTCCACTCATCATCAAAATGGGAACGCTGGCCATGGGGCTCATGGGACCGGCGATCGGCGTAGCGGTTGCGTATCGCTTAAATGCATCTCCTCTGATCATTTTTGCGAGTGTGGTCTCAGGTGCCGCAGGAGCAGAGCTTGGAGGACCTGCCGGAAGCTTTGTCGCAGCATTAATTGGTGTGGAAATCGGCAAACTTGTCAGTGGAGAGACAAGAATTGATATTATCTTAACACCGCTTGTCACCATTATGACGGGCTTTTTCACCGCCGCTTTGATCGGCCCTGGGATTGAAGGTATGATGACAGGGCTAGGCAGGCTCATCATGTGGGGAACAGATCAAAGTCCGCTGATCATGGGTATGCTTGTGGCAACCATTGTTGGACTTGCGCTCAGCTCACCGATCTCAAGTGCTGCGCTTGCGCTGATGCTTGATTTAAGCGGGACAGCGGCCGGTGCTGCAACGATCGGCTGCTGCGCTCAAATGGTCGGCTTTGCCGCTGCAGGCTTTAGAGAAAACCGCTTTGGCGGTCTTGCCGCTGTCGGCATTGGGACGTCAAAACTGCAGCTGCCTAATATTGTGAAAAACCCCCTCATCCTCATTCCGCCGACGATTGCGGGCCTTATTCTTGCACCAATTGGTATTATTGGCTTTGGGATGGTCAATAATGCGGCAGGAGCAGGAATGGGAACGAGCGGTCTTGTTGGACAACTGATGACGCTCACAGTCATGGGGTTTCATCCATCCGTACTACTCGCGATTGCTCTCTTGCATATCGTTGGCCCGGCAGTGATTAGTTTGGTAGTATCAGAATGGATGAGAAAGAAAGGCTATATACAATTCGGAGATTTAACCATACAAACTGGAGGAATGAAACATGAAAAAAATTGAATCAAACGAAGAATTACAAAAAGTAATTCAACAAGACTTAACGGTATTACTATTCTCAGCTGACTGGTGCCCGGACTGTACATTTATTGAACCATTCTTACCAGAGCTTGAAGCAAACTACCCAGAATTTGAATACTTCTATGTCGATAGAGATCAGTTCATTGACACTTGTGCAGAGTGGGAAATTTACGGCATTCCAAGCTTTTTAGTCTTTAAAAACGGACAAGAGATCAACCGCTTTGTCAGCAAAGATCGTAAGACAAAGGAAGAGATTGAAGCATTTTTAACAGATTCTCTTTCTAAATAACGAAAGGAGAGTCTTAACTATGGCAAAAATGACATCAAGACAGCTTGCCAATCAATTGAAAAGCCGTCTGACGAGTGACAGCTGGTCACACCAGTTTGACCGGGAAAAAGATACGCTTCGTATTGAAGATAAACAAACAGGTAAAGGCATCACGCTTGAGCTTCCGCCAATTATTGCGAAGTGGGAAGTAAAGCCTGATGAAACACTGGATGAGATCGTTTACTATGTGAAAGAGGCACTAAGCGCAATGAAAGGCGAAGCGCAGCACATATCAGGTAAAGAAAAGCAAATCTATCCGGTTATTCGTTCGACTTCCTTTCCAGAGACATCAAGTGACGAGATTCCGCTCGTTTTTGATGAGCATACAGCTGAAACAAGAATCTACTATGCGCTTGACCTTGGAAGCACCTACAGATTAATTGATGAGAAGATGCTTCAAAAGGAAAACTGGACAAAAGAGCGAATCAGGGAAACCGCAAGCTTTAACGTCCGCTCACTTGAAACCGTGGTGAAAATGGATGAAGTCGCAGGCAATCGGTTTTATTTCTTCCGTGCCAATGACGGATATGATGCCAGCAGACTTTTAAATGAATCGATTTTACAAGAATACGCGCAAAAAATAGAGGGACAGATGGCCATTTCTGTTCCCCATCAAGATGTATTCATCATTGCAGATGTTCGCAATGATTCAGGCTATGATATTTTAGGGCAAATGTCGATGAGCTTCTTCGCCAGCGGCACGGTTCCAATTACCGCATTGTCATTTTTATATGATGAGGGCAAGCTCGAACCGATCTTTATTCTTGCGAAAAGCAGACCAAAACAGTAGTAGAAGGGAATTTTGAAGAATGAATGCTTTTTATAATGCAGAAGGTGTAGGCGACACACTTCTTATTTCATTAAAAGATGTGACAAGAGAAGAAGTAGGTCATGAAACGATTGGAGATGTCGTGAGAATCTTCAATCAAGACACAAAAAAAACAACAGGCTTTAATATCTTCAACGCATCCACTTACATGAAAATTGAAGAAAACGGATCTGTACCGCTTTCTGAAACGCTTGTTCAAGATATCAATGAAATTTTAAACCGCAACGGTGTCAGTGAAACGTTGACTGTCGATCTATCACCAAAATTTGTTGTCGGCTATGTGAAGGAAAAGGAAAAGCATCCGAATGCAGATAAATTAAACATTTGCCAAGTAGATGTTGGCGAAGAAACATTACAAATCGTGTGCGGTGCACCAAACGTCGATCAAGGTCAATATGTCGTTGTTGCCAAGGTCGGCGCAGTGATGCCAAGCGGCTTGATCATCAAAGATGCTGAACTAAGAGGTGTACCATCAAGCGGAATGATTTGTTCTGCAAAAGAATTAGATCTTCCAGATGCGCCTGCTGAAAAAGGGATCCTTGTTCTAGAAGGTACCCACCAAGCTGGCGAACCCTTTGAAGCCTAACCTCCCATAAACGGGCACATATGAGCGAAGAATGTGTTATACGAAAAGTCACTAAGTACGTACTTAGTGACTTTTTTTCATCTACATACAGCATGAACAGCAAAAGCGGCACTTTTCTCGCTTTTCTGCATGAAAAAGCAGTGGTATACTAAAAATCGCCCAAGAAAACGTAAGGGGAGTTAAAGTGAGTGATAAACGATGAGTTGGATAGATAAATTTTTCAGTGTGTTTTTAGGAGAAGAAAAGAAAGAAGAAAAAGCTGAGAGACCGGTAGAAGGTCCGGATGCGCCAAAGCAGTCAGCTTTTGAACAGCATAAAGAATATAAAAAAGTTGAAGATACGAAAGTCTATTATGAATATCCGAAAGGCAACTTCCGCTTTCCACTCGTTCCAGATGAACCCGCTCGTGACGGAGTGAAGCAGCAGGAGAGAAGGCGCGCGAGACCCAGCCAGCCAAAGGTAAAGCAGCCGACCTATCAGCCTAAACAAACGTTGCAGCCTGATATAAATAAAAAGCCATTCAAAACAGAGCAAATCCCTTCGCCGATCTATGGCTATCATCAGGATATGCGTCCAAAACGAAAAGAAGGCAAAGAAGAAGCACCCTCTGTTCAAATGAAGGCCACAGAAGAAACTGCACAGCGTGTTACACTGTTATCAGAAGAGGCAGAGCGTGAACGGAATGTGAGACAGCAAATGAACATCCCGTCTATACGGAAAGAAAATCGTATGGAAGAAGCTGCTTCAGCTCCTGCAGAAGAGAAAGCGGATATGCAAACAGCCGCGACGCCTCTTACTTTGCAAGAGGAACTCGCCTATCAGGATCACGTTCAGTCGACGATGGAGCGCTTAAATGACGAATCTTTTATCCAAGCAGAGGAAAAGGATCAAGCCTTTTCACAGCCTGAAGATCATAACGAAGCTGTTTTACATAAGCAGCAAGCCCCAGCATTCCAAGACGATCCGGTAGAGCCTGAGCCGGAACAGGTCGTCTCCGGCGAACAAGAAGAAAGAAAAGACGAGCCGATGAATCAGGTTGAAGATCATGCTGAAGAAATAGACAGATGGACATTTGAAAAAGCTGAAGACTCACAACCAGCAATTGAAATGGAAATAGATAGCCCAGCAGAAGAAGTGACGGTGACAGAAGACATCACAGCGGAAGATATGGAGAAAATAGAGGTCGCTTCGATAGAAGAAAGACAAGAAGAAGTGCCAGCAGCAGGATTTGAAGAAGCTGAGCAAGTGATCAAACATGAACTGCAAGATGATCAATCTATGGAAGAACCTGAAATCATAGATGATCAAGTCATGCCATTCGAACGAGAAACAGTAACGGATGAACGGACTGCCTCTGGGCCAGCAGAAACCTTCATGGATCAGACAGAGCAGCAAGAACAAACGCTTGAAGTGAAGCGAGAAGAAACAAAACAGACATCTCCGCAGCCGAAGGGTTCAAACGGTCAAACCTCAACGGTTCCTTTTAACGTCATGATGTTAAAAAGTGACCAGCGCGTGCAAGGACAGAAGAAAACGTCGGATGCACAAGGATATGTTTTTCCGAGCTTAGCCCTTCTAGACGTACCTCCAGCTCAAAAAGAAGAGGACGGGACATGGGTGAAAGAGCGGGCAGAGCTGCTCAATGCAACGCTTAAAAATTTCAATGTAAGAGCAAGTGTGGTCCATGTCACGCAGGGACCTTCTGTCACAAGATTTGAAGTACATCCTGAACCAGGTGTGAAAGTGAACAAAATCACGAACCTGTCAGATGATATTAAACTCAGTTTGTCTGCAAAGGATATTCGAATCGAAGCACCAATCCCAGGAAAGAACACGATCGGAATTGAAGTGCCGAACCTGCACAGTAAAATGGTGTTCTTAAGAGAAATGATCAGAAGCAGTGCATTTAGAGACAATCCATCTCCTTTAACGGCAGCGCTCGGATTAGATATATCAGGTCAGCCCGTCGTGGTTGATCTGCAAAAAATGCCGCACGGCTTAATTGCTGGAGCAACAGGTTCAGGAAAAAGTGTCTGCATTAATACCATTTTAGTAAGCTTGATGTTTAAAGCCTCACCAGATGAAGTGAAAATGCTCCTAATCGACCCTAAAATGGTTGAATTAGCGCCGTATAATCACATTCCACATCTCGTGAGTCCTGTCATTACCGATGCCAAGACAGCGACAGCTGCCCTGAAATGGGTAGTCGATGAAATGGAAAGACGCTATGAACTGTTTGCTCACTCTGGTGTGAGAGAAATTAAACGATTCAATGAGCTTGTGAAAGAAAAGCAAATGGGTGAAAAACTTCCGTATCTCGTCGTTGTCATCGATGAGCTGGCTGATTTAATGATGGTCGCACCAAATGAAGTCGAAGAAAGCATTTGCCGGATTGCACAAAAAGCTAGAGCGTGTGGTATTCACTTACTGATTGCGACTCAAAGACCATCCGTTGATGTCATCACAGGTCTCATTAAAGCCAATATCCCAACAAGAATTGCTTTCTCTGTCTCAAGCCAGGTAGATTCTAGAACCATTATTGACATGGCAGGTGCAGAAAAGCTTCTCGGAAAAGGAGACATGCTCTTTTTAGAAAATGGCTCTGGCAAGCCGACAAGGCTGCAAGGGAACTTTGTATCAGACCGCGAGATCGATCAAGTGGTGGCACATGTGAGGAAACAACGCAAGCCTGTGTTTCTTTTCGAACAGGAGGAATTGATGCTTCAAGGCTCTGCGATTACAGACGAAGACGAATTGTTTATGGATGCCTGCCGATTTGCAATCGAGCAAAATAGTGCAAGTACATCCAGTTTGCAAAGAAGATTTAGAATTGGCTACAATCGTGCAGCCAGATTGATTGACATGATGGAACGTGAAGGCATGATCTCTGGTGCGAAAGGCAGTAAACCAAGAGAAGTCCTCATGACACTCAGTGATCTAGAACAATTGATCTAAACAAAAACCACTTCATTTTTTTGATAAACATGGTATGATAGCACATAGGTGCAATTTTGTAATTGGACACTTTTTGCGTGCCTGTCTGAACTCTTTTTATGTAAAATGAGCTGAAACAGGTGTTAGAAATGGGAAAGTTGTCGGATACTAATCGTAGTTAATATTGATTAGAATAGGAAGATCGGAAAAAATCTTTATTTGGAGCTGCGATCTGTGATCCGCTAGAGATGAAAATCACAAGTTGCAAATTGAAATGAGCGTCATATACTGTAAGTCAGATAGACGTTTGTTGGAGGTACAATTATGACTGTTTATCATTTTGTTGGAATAAAAGGGACAGGTATGAGTCCACTGGCCCAAATTCTTCATGATACTGGGTATACTGTCCAAGGATCGGATATCGAAAAGCACATCTTTACACAAAAAGCATTAGAAGAAAGAAACATTAAAATTCTTCCATTTGACCCAGATAATATTCAGCCGGGGATGACGGTCATTGCAGGAAATGCATTTCCTGATACACACCCTGAGATTGAACGTGCCCTTTCTGAAGGGATTCCTGTGATTCGTTACCATAAATTCCTTGGAGAATACATGGATTCATTCACAAACGTTGCGATTACTGGTGCTCATGGCAAAACATCCACAACAGGACTGCTTGCCCATGTGATGCAATCAGCAAAGCCAACTTCGTACTTAATCGGTGATGGATCTGGAATGGGGAAAGAAAACAGCGAGTATTTTGTATTTGAAGCATGCGAATACCGCAGACACTTCCTCAGCTATCATCCAGACTATGCGATCATGACCAATATCGATTTTGATCACCCTGATTATTTCTCGGACATTGATGACGTGTTTGATGCGTTTCAAAACATGGCGCTTCAAGTGAAAAAAGCCATTATCGCTTGCGGAGACGATGAACATCTGCTCAAGATTCAAGCGAAAGTACCTGTTGTGTACTACGGATTCAATGAAGAAAATGATTTCCAAGCACGTAATGTTGTGAAAAATACGGAAGGCACCACATTTGATGTATTTGTTCGCAATACGTTTTATGATACCTTCTATATTCCTGCATATGGAAATCATAATGTCCTCAACTCGTTAGCAGTGATTGCTTTATGTCATTATGAAGCCATTGATGTAGATTTGATCAAGGGTGCATTAACAACATTTGGCGGTGTGAAACGACGCTTTAATGAAAAAACAGTAGGTGAGCAAGTCTTAATTGACGACTATGCACATCACCCAACTGAAATTGAGGTTACCATTGAAGCGGCCCGTCAAAAATATCCAGAACGTGATATTGTCGCTGTTTTCCAGCCGCATACCTTCACACGGACACAGCAATTCTTAACTGAATTCGCTGATAGCCTAAAGAAAGCTGATTATGTGTATCTTTGCGATATCTTTGGTTCAGCTCGTGAAAACATTGGAAAACTAAGCATCGAAGATTTACGTGGAAAAATTCCGCAAGCTCAGTTGATTGATGAAGACGAGACATCTGTGTTGAAAGCGCACGAGGATGCGATTTTGATCTTTATGGGAGCCGGAGATATTCAAAAATATTTACGTGCTTATGAGAAAGTTGCTGTATAAATGTAAATGATCGTAAAAGTGCCGTTTCAATCGGCACTTCAGCGTGTAGACAAACCCTCGCATTCGTTGTCAGGTCTGCGTGCCGGTGCTCACGAATGTCAAATTCGCTCTGCTCCGGTACTCGTCCTTCCTAGACTTCAAGGGTTTTCAAACACGCTGAAAAGAAGACAAAGGGCTAAAATCAATATCATTTTAGTCCTTTGTCAACAATCTGAAGTGCCGTTTCAATCGGCACTTTTTTATGTTGAATAAAATGTGACAAAGGGGCTAAATGTGTCAAGATGTGCTGCTTTTTTTCATTCGCTGTGGACAGGAATTAGCGAATAAGTGTAGAATTATTAATCAATCGGTCATTCTAGGCGATGTTTGAATGATACAACGAGAGGGTATTGAATTGAATATGCCCGCAACAAAGGAGGTATCAGATGATTATTATTCTCTATCTAAGCGTTGCACTGATCGCAATTGCTTTCCTCATTCTTGTCATCTATTTGTCTAAAACATTAAAATCCTTACAGCTGACATTAAAGAATGTCGCATCAACTTTAGAAGGTCTTGAAGGACAGATGCAAGGCATCACCACAGAGACAGCGCAGTTGCTACATAAGACGAATCAGCTTGCTGAAGATATTCAAGACAAATCGGCAAAACTCAACACAGTTGTGGATGCAGTGCAGGGAATTGGCGGCTCGATCAACCAATTTAATACAAGCATAAAGCAGGCAGCTGGAGCAGTTTCTTCTTCCGTTGAAAGGAATCAAGAAAAAGTGACGGATGTTGTAAGCTGGAGTAACGCAGCACTTGAAATTTATAAAAAATGGAAACAACGTAAACACCAAAAATAAACCATTTTCGCATAGGAGGAATAATCATGAGCAAAGACGGAATCAATAGCAAAGACTTTTTGATCGGAACACTTATTGGTGGCATTGTCGGTGCAACAACAGCATTATTCTTAGCACCAAAGTCAGGGAAAGAGCTTCGCGATGATTTGAACACCCAAGCGAATGCTTTAAAAGATAAAACAGATCGACTCACAACAGATGCGAAGGAAAAAGGCACTGAATATGTGACGATTGCGAAAGATAAAACGTCTGAATTGTCTCAGCTGGTGGCAGAGCAGTCAAACCAGATTTTAGACAAAGTGAAAGACATAAAAGAGCGTGCAGCTGGAAAAGCTAATCAAGTGAAAAGTGAAGCAGAAGATGCTGCAAATGATCTTGCGAGCGAAGCGTCAGATGTAGCAGACGAAGCAAAAGTAAGAGCACAAGAAGCAAAATCAGAAATTGAAGACGGCATCAAAGATGTCAAAGAAAAAGTAGAACAATCTACTAAAGGCTAACTCGCTGCTTAAGTTAGGAAGGAGCACATCATGTCAAAGCAACTCATCGAAACAGAAGAACAGTTTGATCAACTAACGAATCAAGACGGAACCTTTGTCTTTTTTAAGCACAGTTTGACATGTCCAATCAGCCAAGCTGCTTTTCATGAGTTTGAAGCATTTGCGTCTGCACATGAAGACGTGCCTGCTTATTTCTTGCAAATTCAAAACACAAGAGAGCTTTCAGCCTATGTGGCTGAAAAGTCAGGGGTAAAGCACGAAAGTCCCCAGGCACTCGTCTTTAGCGGTGGAAAAGTAAAATGGCATGCATCTCACTCAAGCATTACAAAAGAAGCGCTTGAACATCATATGTAGAAGAACGTCAGCAACTGCTGACGTTTTTTTTATAAAAAAGGTTTACTTGAACCAAAAGTATGCTATAATCTTACACATAATACTTTATCGCTTAAAAGCGTTTGGGTAATAAAGAATTTTTTCGTGACAATTCCGAAATCTTTGTTTATAATAAACCCTATCCTGAGAGAATTTAAAAATAAAAAGCGAGAGCAGGCAGAGGAAAGGATGACAAAAATGAGCAACAACGAACTAGAACAATTGAGACAGCAAGCAGATGAACTAAATCTTCAAATCTTAAAACTGATCAATGAAAGAGGAAGCATTGTAAAAGAAATTGGAAAGGCAAAAGAAGCGCAAGGTGTCAACCGTTATGATCCTGTCAGAGAGCGCACAATGCTGAACCAAATTCTTGAAGAAAATGACGGCCCATTTGAAAATTCAACGATCCAGCATATTTTCAAGGAAATTTTCAAAGCAGGTCTAGAGCTTCAAGAAGATGACCACAGCAAAGCACTTCTTGTTTCTCGTAAGAAAAAACCAGAAAATACAATTGTGAACATCAATGGGGAAGCTATCGGTGATGGAAAACAACGCTTCATCGTTGGACCATGTGCTGTTGAAAGCTACGAACAAGTCGCAGAAGTAGCGGCAGCAGCTAAACAGCAGGGACTAAAACTGCTTCGCGGTGGCGCATTTAAACCTCGCACAAGTCCATACGACTTCCAAGGGCTTGGTGTAGACGGTCTAAAGATTCTAAAGCGTGTAGCTGATGAATACGGTCTTGCTGTCATTAGTGAAATCGTAAACCCTGCGCATATTGAAGAAGCGATTGAGCATATTGATGTGATTCAAATTGGTGCACGTAACATGCAAAACTTCGAACTATTAAAAGAAGCCGGATCTGTGAAGAAACCAGTTCTTTTAAAACGCGGTCTAGCAGCGACCATTTCAGAATTCATCAATGCAGCTGAATACATCATCGCACAAGGAAATGACCAAATCATCCTTTGCGAGCGCGGTATCCGCACATACGAAACAGCGACAAGAAACACATTAGATATCTCTGCTGTGCCAATCTTGAAACAGGAGACACATTTACCAGTCTTCGTTGATGTGACGCACTCAACTGGACGTAGAGATCTTCTTCTGCCAACAGCCAAAGCAGCTCTTGCGATTGGAGCGGACGGTGTCATGGCAGAAGTGCATCCAGACCCATCTGTTGCCCTATCTGATTCAGCGCAGCAAATGGACATTCCTCAATTCGAAAAATGGTTAGATGCGTTAAGACCACTTGTCAACATTCACGCGTAATCATAGATAGAATTACCGCCGGATAACAGCCCGGCGGTTTTTTCATGGAGAAAACACAATAGAATTGGAAATGAAAGGAATAAATCGCATTGCAAGCTTAAAGTGCTTGTTCACAATGTTTTCATTTTTAAAATTCGACAGAATCTGCTAAGATCATTGTCATAGCTGATGTTCACGATGACTTTTGCTGAAATATGATTCAATTTACAGGTAACAAGCTCATTAAAGTTTGTTTAATTTAGTTATAAAAAGAAAGGGAACGTTTTCATATGACGAAAAAACGTGTATAATTTCATAAAAGAATGTCATTTTGATGTAGATTGAAAAATTATGTGTCTCTTTTCATCGTTTTAATGACAAATAGGATATTATTTTTTTCGTATCTGATATGTCTCTACCTAATTGGTGAATGCTATAGATATGAAGTGTATTTGAAGGAGTGATTTATGTGAATAATGTTACAATATATGATGTAGCAAGAGAAGCAAATGTAAGTATGGCAACGGTATCACGTGTTGTGAATGGAAATCCGAACGTGAAACCAACAACAAGAAAAAAGGTGCTTGAAGCGATTGATCGTCTTGGCTACCGTCCGAACGCAGTGGCACGAGGCCTTGCAAGTAAAAAAACAACGACGGTTGGGGTCATCATCCCTGATATTTCTAGTATCTTCTATTCTGAGCTTGCACGCGGGATTGAAGATATCGCCACGATGTACAAGTACAACATCATTTTGAGCAACTCAGATCAAAATACAGATAAAGAGCTGCATTTGTTAAATACGATGCTAGGCAAACAAGTAGATGGGATTGTCTTTATGGGCGGCAACATCACAGATGTGCTTGTCGAAGAATTTAAGCGCTCTCCTGTACCAATTGTTCTTGCAGCATCAGTTGAAGAGCAGGCACAAACACCATCTGTGAACATTAACTATGAGCAGGCCATTTATGATTCAGTCCAATTATTAATTGAAAAAGGCCATAAACGAATTGCGTTCGTATCTGGTCCGATGTCAGAACCAATTAACTCTGTGAGAAAGCTTGCTGGGTATAAGCGTGCGCTAGAAGAAGCGGGCATTGCTTTTGATGATGTTCTCGTTGCTGAAGGCGATTACTCCTATGACTCAGGAATTGAAGCCCTTGCAAATCTGCTTGAGCAATCAGACAAGCCGACGGCTGTCATTGCAGCAACAGACGAAATGGCTCTTGGTGTCATTCACGGCGCACAGGACAGAGGCGTCTCGATTCCTGAAGACTTAGAGGTCATTGGCTTTGATAACACAAGACTTTCCCTCATGGTACGTCCTCAGCTGACAACGGTTGTTCAGCCGACATATGATATTGGCGCTGTCGCAATGAGACTGCTGACAAAGCTGATGAACAAAGAACAAGTGGACGATCAAATTGTTGAGCTGCCACACAGAATTGAAGAAAGACAATCAACAAAATAAAAACAAAAAGCAGGCTCACCTTATCAGTGAATGCCTGCTTTTCTTATGCATTTTTCCTTTCTCTTCTAACAGGCATGAGTGCTTTTTCTACTGTTTGCGCATTTTTTTCTGTGATTTCTGCTTTTCTTGGTATCGGTGGATATAAATCGTCAGGGTCGAACCATGTTGATGGAAGGGTGACAGGCGATTGCTTATTCCATGCCCGAATCCACTCCTTAGGAAGGTCAGCTGGCGGTGTGATACCTTTCATCTCAAGCCAAATGCGGCTCCATGCTCTTGGGACCACGCGCCAAATATCATATCCACCTCCGCCAACAGCGATCCATTTGCCGTCACAATATTGATGAGCAAGCTCATGGGCAAGTCTGGGAATTTCCTCATATATTTTCATGGTGGCAGATAAATGGGTTAAAGGATCGTAATAGTGGGCATCCGCCCCGTTTTGCGTCAAAATCACGTCTGGTTTAAAAAAAGCAGCTATCTCAGTCACTGCTGTTCGGTATGCTTCGAGGAACGATTCGTCTTCTGTAAATGCATCGAGCGGAATATTATACGCATAGCCATAGCCTTTATCATGGCCTCTTTCCTGTACTTGTCCAGTTCCAGGGAACAAGTAGCGACCCGTTTCATGAATGGAGACAGTACATACCTCTGGATCGTCATAGAAGCTAAACTGTACACCATCTCCGTGATGAGCATCCGTATCAATATATAAAATCCTTGCGCCATATGTCTTTTGAATATATTGAATGGCCACAGAGCTGTCATTATAAATACAAAAGCCAGATGCACGTCCTTTAAATCCGTGGTGAAGCCCGCCGCCAAGGTTGAGCGCATGCTGCGAATGACCCAGCATCACTTGATCAACCGCTGTTAATGTCCCACCAACAAGAAGAGAAGCCGCCTCATGCATACCTGCAAACATCGGTGTATCCTCCGTGCCAAGGCCGTAGCGTTCACCCTCTGCTGTAGACAGCTTTCCTTCACTTGCCCGCTGCACAGCTTGAATATAATCTGTCGTATGGACGAGCTTTAATTCCTCCAGCGTAGCCATACGCGGTGCGATGATCTCATCATCCGTTAACGCCTTCATTTTTTGAAGAAGATCGTATGTTAAGTAGACACGAAGCTGATTGAAGGGGTGATCTTGATGAAACTGGTACGTTTGAAAAGATGGTGAAAAAACAAAGGTCGCTTCCTTCATTTGACCGTCTGCTCCATAGGCCAGAGCACCTTGTAGCCTTTTGCCCGAATCAGCTTCGTCACATGATCTGCATGAATGGTTTGAAGGCGGAATACGAGCACTTTAGAGGCTTCATTTGCATGCGGGTACACAAGCACACTCAGCATTTGAATATGCTGCTCCTTTAAAATAGCCGTAATGTCTGCGAGCCCTTCTGTCATCTGCTTCACTTCAACCTCTAAGTGTGACCCAGGCTGATCTGCACCTGTCAGTCTGACAAACGTACGAAGTAAATCTGTCTTTGTGATAATGCCTACAAGCTTACCGCGTCTCACCACTGGAAGGCAGCCAATTCCATGCTCAAAAAAGACACTCGAAATCTCCTCAACGAAATCAAGCGGATGGGCGGTGATTGTCTCTAGCACCATGATCTCTTCTACCGGCCGCTGAATAAAAAGCTGCCTTTTTTCTGTTTCGAAAATACTTGGACTGGCATTTTTAATATCCCGATCTGTCACCATCCCAATGACAGAATCTTGATCAGATACGATGGGAATATGCCGAATGTGATGTGCACTCATTTTTTGAATGGCTTCTTCGATCGTATCGGTTTTTCGCAGCGTGATCACATCACGCTCCATAATTTGTTCAATCATCATTGTTTACCAATCCCCTTTGCCAAAAAAACGAATTGAACGTTAATACATAAAGCGCTGATGGAAGCGAAGACGATCAAAACGCTCGATCGAATCAGGACTCACGTTTTTTCCGATTCTCGCCATTAAACAATTGGCTGGATGTGAGCTGATCTCTGGCTCGTCTGTTGCAAACCAGACAAGACCACCTGCGTTCATCATTTTCTCCATCATTTTACGGTACTCCCAAACGTTTTTCTTTGTCCCCTTTAAATCCCAATGCCAGTAATATTCAGTTGTAATAATGATGTAGTTCTCCATTTGCTCATCCATCATGCTCACATCAAGTAAATGCTTGCCGAGCGAGCATCCTCTAAATGGAGGAGCGACTTCAATCGCGCCAAGCTCGATTAAATTGTCCATCTTGCCCTCTGACCAGCGCTCAAGCGGATCAGGATACAAATACGTGACATAGCCTACGACAAGCTCATCCACTCTTGCAATGATAATACGTCCTTCTGGAAGATCTGCTATTTCAACAAGTGCTTGTTTCTGCTCCTCAGGCGTGCGAAATGCCGTTAGTCCTTCATGAAACGTATAGTTCGCAAGCTCTGATGCAGGTACCGGTCCTTCAATCAGGATAGAACCTGTTTCTCGCTCAATTGTTTTTGAATAATAAGTTTTAGGATGCTCCACGTATCCACCGCCTCAAATTCTAGTGAGTCGTCTCTATTTTAGCTTAAATCTTGAAGAAATTAAAACGGTTTCACCATAAGTTTTTTAAAAATTGAGAAAAAAAGTCATCTATACTATAATGGTCATTGTAAACGTATGCAAAGGGGGACTGTTTGATGAAAGTGGAAACGCTACCATCAGTAAAAGGAGACTATCATTTAAATGATTATGAGCAGGCATACAAAGAATTTTCATGGGAGGAAGCGAGAAAAAACTTCTCCTGGTATGAAACAGGAAAAATAAATGCAGCCTATGAAGCAATTGACAGACATGCGGACTCGTTTCGTAAGAACAAGGTGGCGCTTCATTACAAAGATTCACAGCGGGATGAAAAGTATACGTTCAGGGATATGAAAATCAACACAAACAAAGCGGGAAATCTATTCAGAGAAAAGGCGCATGTGCAAAAAGGGGATCGCGTGTTTATCTTTATGCCAAGATCACCTGAGCTCTATTTTCTTCTGCTTGGTGCTGTCAAAATTGGTGCGATCGTTGGCCCGTTATTTGAGGCATTTATGGAAGGCGCCGTCAAAGACCGTTTAGAAAATAGCGAGGCGAAGGTCATTGTGACAACGCCGGATCTGCTTGAGCGTATTCCGTTTGCAGAGCTTCCGAAGCTTGAATCTGTCATCATTGTCGGCGGTGAAAAGGAAGACATCGGTGGTGTGCGGACAATTCACTACGAAGAGGCATTTCAGGAGGCAGTAAAGGAACTTGAAGTAGAATGGATGGATGAAAAAGACGGTTTCCTACTTCATTACACGTCAGGGTCAACTGGTACGCCAAAAGGTGTGCTGCATGTCCATGGCGCGATGGTGCAGCAAGACCAGACCGGTAAATGGGTGCTTGACCTGAAAGAAGATGACGTCTACTGGTGTACAGCTGATCCAGGCTGGGTAACAGGGACAGTGTACGGTATTTTTTCACCATGGTTAAATGGGGCAACGAATGTCATCTTAGGTGGCCGGTTTAATCCTGATACGTGGTATGAAACGATTGAATCACTTGGTGTGACCGTTTGGTACAGTGCACCGACAGCCTTCAGAATGCTGATGGGGGCAGGGGACGACCTCATTCAAAAATATGACCTCAGCTCGCTCCGTCATGTCTTAAGTGTAGGAGAGCCTCTCAATCCGGAAGTGATCCGCTGGGGAGACGCTGTATTTGGCAAACGAATTCACGATACTTGGTGGATGACGGAAACTGGTGCACAGCTGATTTGTAATTATCCATGCATGGACATCAAACCAGGCTCGATGGGGAAACCAATTCCAGGCGTAGAAGCCGCGATTGTGGATAATGCCGGAAATGAACTTCCACCATACCGGATGGGCAACCTTGCGATCAAAAAGGGCTGGCCGTCCATGATGCATACGATCTGGAACAATCCTGAAAAATATGAATCTTACTTTATGCCGGGAGATTGGTATGTTTCAGGAGATTCAGCATATATGGACGAAGACGGATACTTTTGGTTCCAGGGACGTGTCGACGATGTCATCATGACGTCAGGAGAGCGGGTCGGTCCATTTGAGGTGGAAAGTAAACTGGTTGAACATCCGGCCATTGCAGAGGCTGGTGTCATTGGAAAACCAGATCCGGTACGTGGTGAAATTATCAAAGCATTCATTGCTCTCAGGAGCGGATACGAGCCGACAGATGAGCTGAAAGAAGAGATTCGTACGTTTGTGAAAAAGGGGCTTGCTGCACATGCGGCACCAAGAGAAATCGAGTTTAAAGACAAACTGCCAAAAACGCGAAGCGGAAAAATTATGAGACGTGTGCTAAAGGCGTGGGAGCTGAATTTACCTGCTGGCGACCTTTCGACAATGGAAGATTAATCTCCTTCGTCAGTTGACTTGATATCAAAAGTATGTTAAAAATGACTTTAGTTGAATACGAAAAGGTTTTGACTGAGATTCAGTAGAATCATCTTTCCCTGTCCAAGAGAGCTGACGGCTGGTGCGAGTCAGTACAAAGAGATATTCGAATTACCCTCACGAACCGCTTTTACGAAAAGGAGCATGAATGCTGCCTCATTAGTGAAAGAACGGATCTGTCCGTTATCAGTGTAAGTGAAAAGACGTGATATTTTGTCTTTTAAGCAGGGTGGTACCGCGATATATATCGTCCCTTCGTTCATTCGAAGGGGCGTTTTTTATGTTGAATTGTAAAAAAAGGAGATTTGGATATGAGTCAATTGATGGAAGATTTATCGTTCAGAGGATTAATTCAGCAGCAAACAGATGAAGAAGGTTTAACAAAATTATTAGCAGAAGAAAAAATCAAGCTGTACTCCGGCTTCGATCCGACAGCTGACAGCTTGCACATTGGTCATCTATTGCCCATTTTAACATTGCGCAGATTCCAAGAAGCAGGGCATCACCCGATTGCCCTTGTTGGCGGCGCAACTGGACTGATCGGAGATCCTAGCTTCAAAAAAGCAGAGCGTTCACTAAACCCGGCAGAAATCGTGGAACAGTGGTCAGAGAAAATCAAAGGCCAGCTGTCTCAATTTCTTGATTTTGAAGCAGGCGAGAACCCAGCCGTCATCGTCAATAACTATGACTGGATCAGCCAAATGAATGTCATCACGTTCCTTCGTGATATTGGAAAGAACTTCGGTGTGAACTTCATGCTGGCAAAAGATATCGTCAGCTCACGCATCGAGACAGGGATTTCGTACACAGAGTTCAGCTACGTGATTTTGCAATCGTTAGACTTCTTAAACCTTTACAAAAATGAAAACTGTAAGCTGCAAATCGGTGGTAGTGACCAGTGGGGAAATATTACATCTGGACTTGAGTTGATCCGCAAGTCTGAGGCAGAAGGCGCAAAAGCATTTGGTCTCACGATGCCGCTTGTCACAAAAGCAGACGGCACGAAGTTTGGTAAAACAGAAGGCGGCGCAATCTGGTTAGATAAAGAAAAAACGTCACCTTATGAATTCTACCAATTCTGGATCAACACAGATGACCGTGACGTCGTGAAATACTTAAAATACTTTACGTTCTTATCAAAAGAAGAGATCGCATCTTACGAAGAAAAAGTGCAAACAGCACCTGAAAAACGTGAAGCGCAGCGCCGTTTAGCAGAAGAAGTGACAGCGCTTGTACATGGCCGTGAATCACTAGAACAGGCTGTGAACATCTCAAATGCACTATTTAAAGGCGAGATCAAATCTCTTTCAGCTGAAGAAGTCAAAGTAGGCTTTAAGGATGTTCCATCAATGGAGAAAAGCAGCACAGAAGAATTAACACTAGTCGATATCCTTGTGGAATCAAAGCTGTCTCCATCAAAGCGTCAAGCACGTGAAGATATCACAAATGGTGCGGTCTACATCAACGGAGAGAGACAAACCGATAAAGACTATGTTCTTTCAGCTGAAGACCGAATTGAAAACCAATTCACTGTTTTAAGAAGAGGGAAAAAGAAATACTTCCTTGTGAATTACAAGTAAGAATGATGTGCAGCCGGCTGAGAGAACCGGCTGCTTTTTTTTATGCCAATTGAGTCATGGAGGCTGTCACATAGACCAACAGACTGTAAGAGAAACGAATGTCTAGTCTTTTGGCATTGGCTCATGAGAAAGTCAAAGGTGCTTTTTCATTATTTATTTCTTGTGAAAATATCGGACAAACAGTGCCTTGTTCACTTTTCTGTCATATTTTTGTTGTTTAAAATAGAGTCGAACAAGATAAATAAGGGGGAATGAAAGTGTCATTTTTGATGAAAAGGAGTTTGCAGATTCTCGTTGCATTTGCATTGGTGGTTGGTTCAATGGTTTTCGTCCAGCCGAAAGAGGTCAAAGCGGCTGAGCATAATCCGGTTGTGATGGTCCATGGCATGGGTGGTGCCTCTTACAACTTCGCGGCGATCAAAAGATACCTGGTGTCACAGGGCTGGGACCGAAACCAATTATATGCAATTGATTTCATAGACAAAACAGGCAATAACCTTAATAATGGACCGCGTCTATCTAGATACGTCAAAGATGTGCTAGCCAAAACGGGCGCCAAAAAAGTAGATATTGTGGCGCATAGCATGGGTGGAGCCAACACGTTATACTATATTAAGAACCTAGACGGCGGAGATAAAATTGAAAATGTCGTCACACTAGGTGGAGCGAATGGACTCGTTTCACTCAGAGCATTACCAGGCACCGATCCAAATCAAAAAATTCTTTACACATCCGTCTATAGCTCAGCCGATCTCATCGTCGTCAACAGCCTCTCCCGCTTAATTGGCGCAAGGAACGTCCTTATCCACGGAGTTGGACATATCGGTCTATTAGCCTCAAGCCAAGTCAAAGGCTATATTAAAGAAGGACTGAACGGCGGGGGACAGAATACGAATTAATTTAAAATAGCCAGCTACCATTCATGGAAGCTGGCTTTCTGTATTTTACAAGTAGATTTAATCATGAAGAAACATGGAGTACCTATTGATGAAGTTCTATTCGTGTGAATACTTGAAATGATTGTCGATGAAATCAGACTATGGTACGATGAATGTATATGTTATAAAGTAATTCGTACGAATTACTAAATGAGGGCGGGATATGAAGCTTGAACAAATCATAACGATCAAAATGGGAAAAAACCAATCAAGAAGAAATGAAAAAGCCGACAATAGCTTATCTGCATATTCTTATGAAGATTTAATGAAAGATTTAGATGGCGCTTATTTAGACTCCATTGTAAATGAAAAAGAAAGCACATTATTAACGGTTGATCCGTACTTAACAAATGTTTGTGATGTTGTCTTCAGCTTTGTTAGTTCGATTGCAGGGATTGTCAGTATTGAGACTCAAGGTAAAGTCATGAACCAAAACTTTGCCAAGCTGATCATAGAAACTGAAGAACTAGATAAGCAGTATTTATGTTATGTTTTAAATGAATCTCAATTTATGAAAAAACAAATGGCGATTTCTATGCAAGGAAGTACGGTTCCAAAACTAACACCAGGGATTTTTCGTGCGTTAGAAGTGCATCTTCCTTCTATTGAAAAACAACAAATGATAGGAAGAGCCTATTTTCATTTTAGAAAGCGTCAAGCGCTTATGAAGAAACAAGCAAAATTAGAAGAACAACTATTTTTAGAAGTATTAAAACAACATGATCAATAAAGAAAAGTGAGGAAATAACGATGGCTGACTTACATACAACATTATTTAGTGCCGCAGATGACCTTAGAAGCAAAATGGATGCTTCAGAGTATAAAAACTATTTATTAGGATTGATCTTCTATAAATATTTATCTGATCGATTATTAGAAAAAGTGGTCGAAGTTGCAGATGAATCACTGGAAGAATATGACACGCAGGATAAACAAGCGCAATTATACAAAGAGTTGTTATCAGATGAGGATATTCAAAAAGACTTAATTGAAACATTAGTCGATACGATAGGGTATGATATCGAACCAACGTATTTATTTAGTGAGTTAGCGAGTCAGGCAAAACAGAATATCTTTCAGTTGAATGATTTGAATAAAGCATTCATTGATTTATCGACGAAATATCTTCAATTTAGTGGCTTGTTTGATGATGTGGATTTGAAATCGAAAAAACTGGGGTCAGATGATCAACAGAGAAATATCACCATTACAGAGGTATTGAAAAAATTAAATGATGTTGATGTCATTGGTCATAATGGAGATGTCATTGGGGATGCTTATGAATATTTAATCAGTCAATTTGCCTCGGAAGCAGGGAAAAAAGCCGGCGAATTCTATACACCACATGAGGTCTCTATCATGATGGCACGTATTGTGGCAATGGGGCAAGAGGAGAAAAAATTATTCAGCGTGTATGACCCTACTATGGGTTCTGGTTCTTTAATGTTAAATGTTCGTAATTACATTAAGTATCCAGAAAGTGTGAAATATCATGGGCAAGAACTGAATACGACAACTTTTAATTTAGCAAAAATGAACTTAACTCTGCACGGTGTCGATTACGAGGACATGCGCTTGCGTAACGGGGATACACTAAATAAAGACTGGCCAACCGATGAGCCATATACATTTGATTCAGTTCTAATGAATCCGCCATATTCAGCCAAATGGTCAGCAGACGATACATTTTTAGATGATTCACGTTTTAATCGCTATGGAAAGTTGGCACCGAAATCAAAAGCGGACTTTGCTTTTCTTTTGCATGGCTTATATCATTTAAAAGATTCTGGAACTATGGCGATTGTCCTGCCACATGGAGTTCTTTTTAGAGGCGCAGCTGAAGGTGTCATCCGTAAGAAATTACTAGAAGATGGACACATTGATGCGGTGATCGGTTTACCAGCAAACTTATTCTTTGGTACAAGCATTCCAACCACTGTCATCATTTTAAAGAAAAACCGTACAACGCGTGATGTACTATTTATCGATGCAAGTAAAGAATTTACCAAAGGAAAAAATCAAAACAAATTATCAACTGATAACATTGATAAAGTAGTAGAGACATATCAAAAACGAGAAGATGTAGAAAAGTATGCACATGTGGCAAGCTTTGAAGAGATTAAAGAGAATGATTTCAACTTAAATATTCCAAGATATGTCGATACATTCGAAGAAGAAGAACCTGTCGATATGGCTGCCATAGGAGCAAAAATTCAAGAGATTCGAAAAGAAAAAGAAGAACTAGAGTCTAATTTATATGACATGATTTCTTCCATGCAGTTTGATGAAGAAGACGCAGAATGGATGAAAGGTGCATTAGAGGTGTTTAAACGTGGGAAGTAAGAGCGTGCCGGAAGTTAGGTTTAAAGGGTTTAGTGGGGAATGGGACGAATGTAAAATTGTTGACGTGTTGAATATAAACTCGGGCAGGGATTATAAACATTTAAAAAAAGGAGATATCCCAGTTTATGGTACTGGTGGGTATATGCATAGTGTTAATGATAAGTTATCAGATGATGATGCTATTGGAATTGGAAGGAAAGGTACTATAAATAAACCGCAGTTGTTATTAGCACCTTTTTGGACGGTAGATACTTTGTTTTATATGACAGTTAAAGGGAAAAATGATTTGTATTTTCTGTACTCACTAGCTAATAGAATTGATTGGAAGAAGTACGATGAATCAACTGGGGTACCTAGCTTATCAAAAAATAGTATTTATAAAATCTCTATTAATGTGCCCCTATTAAGGGAACAAACACAAATCGGCAACTTCTTCAAACAACTAGACGAAACAATTGCTTTTCAACAACAAGAACTAGACACCTTAAAACAAACGAAACAAGGATTCTTGCAAAAAATGTTTCCGAAAGAAGGAGAATCTGTACCGGAAATTCGTTTTCCTGGGTTTAATGGGGAATGGGAAAAGAAAAGATTAAAAGATTTAGCTACTTTTGCTAAAGGAATTGGATATTCTAAAAGTGATATAGTAGAAGAAGGAGATCCTATAATTTTATATGGCAGTTTATATACTAAATATCAAACTGTGATAGAAGAAGTCGATACATTTACTAAAATAAAAGAAAAATCTTTAATTAGTAAGGGTTATGAGGTAATTGTCCCTTCATCTGGTGAAACATCTGAGGATATTGCTAGAGCATCTGTAGTAAAAAGACCCGGTATTATTTTGGGTGGAGACTTGAATGTTATTTACCCCTGTGACGACATTAATTCTATTTTTTTAGCACTCACTATCTCAAATGGTAAACAACAAAAAGAACTAAGTAGAAAAGCACAAGGTAAATCAGTTGTTCATCTACATAACTCTGATTTAAAAGAAGTGAATCTATATTATCCAAAAAGAGAAGAACAAACCCAAATCGCGAGCTTCTTCAAACAACTAGACAAAACAATCGCTCTATGCGAACAAGAAATAGATATTTTAAAACAAACCAAAAAGGCCTTTTTGCAAAAAATGTTTTTATAAGCAAGAGGAGGGAATTCAAATGGGCAAGAATGAACATAGAGATGAAACAGAAATAGAACGTCAGTTAATTGAGGTAATGGGTGAAGGACATAACCAATGGAACTATCGTCCAGATCTAAAATCAGAAGCCGACTTATGGCAGAATTTACGAAAGATCATCACACAAAACAACTTATCAGAAATTGGGGAACATCCGATTTCTGATAAGGAATTTGATAAGATTAAAACGGAAATTTTAAATAAAACACAAACACCTTTCGACGCCGCAAGATGGCTAAAAGGTGAAAATGGAATTGCTCGCATTACGATTGAACGAGATGATGTGTCGTTAGGTTCGATGTCACTCGTTCTTTATTCAAATCATGATATCGGTGGGGGCATTTCTACATATGAAGTTGTTCATCAAATTGCGAAAAAAAGAGAGAACATTGACGAACGTGACAGGCGTTTTGATGTGACGTTATTAATCAATGGGTTACCCATTGTGCAAATTGAATTGAAAAAAGTTACGGCAAAAGATGGTGTGTTTCAAGCATACAATCAAGTGAAGAAGTATGCAGAGGAAGGGCTATTTCGTAATAATATTTTTTCCACTCTTCAGTTATTTGTCATTTCAAATGAACAAACGACTCGTTATTTTGCCAATGCTCTGCCAAAAGATATGCATAAGAAGTTTGTTTTTAGTTGGCGGACGAAAAATAACCGAAAAGTGAACAACCTCTATGAATTTGTGAAACAAGTATTGAACATTCCAGATGCCCATCGATTGATCGCTCAATATACCGTTGTGAGCGAAGAAAATGATCAAAAAGCGTTAATGGTTTTACATCCATATCAAATACATGCAATTGAAGCATTGTTTACCGCAGCGATGAAGCATGAATCTGGATATGTATGGCATGCAACAGGGTCAGGAAAGACATTAACGAGTTTCGTTGCGACCAAATTATTAGCAAGGAAACCTGGCGTTGACCGGACAATTATGCTCATTGACCGAAAAGATTTAGATAATCAAACCACCACAGAATTTACAAGGTTTGCGTCTGAATTTAATACAGGTATCTCTTCAGATAAGGTAAAGTCTAATAGTTTAATTATTGGAACAAAAAGCGCACGAAAACTTAGTGAAACACTATTAGCGGATGCCAATTCAAATACCATTATTATTACGACTCGTCAAAAGCTAGAGAATGCCATCAAATATGCAAAAAAACAAGAAGAGCAAGATGGAAAGAACCGATTTCAAAAACTGATCGGACAACATATTGTCTTTGTCGTTGATGAATGCCATCGAGCATTAAGTGCGGAGGGCATGGAGTCTGTGAAGAAAACGTTCCCTAATTCTACTTGGTTTGGCTTTACTGGAACACCTATTTTCGATGTTAATAAAAAACAACCAAAAGGGCAGTTAGCACGTACGACTCGTGATCAATACGGTGAAGAGCTTCATACATATACGATTAAAAACGCCTTAGATGATGGTGCAGTTCTAGGATTCCAAGTAGAACATGAAGATACGATTGAACCAAACTCTCTTAGCAATCATATCTTTTCTCGGCTTCGTCAAAATGACAAATACGCTCATCTTAATGATGATGAATTAAATACGTATATTGATCAAATGGATGGGATGGAGAAGGAATCCCATTTGCCATCCACTATCTATGAAAGTGATGAGCATATTCAAAAGGTCATCCATAAGATATTTCGACCGGATAATGCTTATACAAAGTTTGATTTCAAAAACGGACGACCGCAAAAGTCTGCTATTCTGACAACAAACTCTATTGCGATGGCCAAACGATATTATGATGCGATAAAAAGGATGACGAAAGATCCTGATTGGATGGCAAAAGAGTTTGAAGGTCATCCTATTCGTAAAGGGCGAACGATAGAGGATAAGGATTTTCCTAGAATCGCGATCACCTACTCATTAAATGATAATGAAGAAACTTCAAAACTAGATCAAGAAGATATGATAAACATCATCAAAGACTATAATCAATCCTATGATACCGCTTGGTCGATTCAAGATATTGAGCGGTATAATGGGGACATTAACAACAGATTAGCCCGAAAAAAAGCGGAGTTTAAACAATTTGGCAAGCATATAGATTTAGTGATTGTGGTTGATCGCCTTTTAACTGGCTTTGATGCGCCGACCATACAAACTCTTTTTGTGGATCGACTCTTAGAGTATGCGGGTTTAATTCAAGCTTTCTCGCGAACAAATCGTACATATCCTGGTAAAACAAAAGGGCTCATCATGACGTTTAGAAAGCCGTGGACGATGGAGTGGAATGTAGAGGAAGCGACCAAGACATACTCTAACGAACAGGAAGAAACGAATCTTGTGTACCCAACTTATGAAGAATCATTGAAACGATTTAAAAAGGCACATAAAACCTTAAAGTCACTTGATATCAATCTTTCTGAATTGGACGAGCATTCGCCAGTAGAGGAACGTGTTGAATTTGTTAAAGCATTCCAAGAGCTGAGTAATGCTTATGAAGCTCTCGTGACGTATGACAATTACAACGATGATATGGAAGCATCGAAAGCCTTGCGAGAACAAGTGATGACGATCGAAGAAAATATCGGTATATACAATACAATCAAAGGCTCACTAGTAGAAGAAGGGACGAAAGAGAAAGAAGAGGAAACACCCAACTTCTCGGATATTGAATTTTATGGTGAGAATTCTGTTAAGCTATACGACATTGACTCTGCCTTTATTGATCAACTGTTAGGAAATTACTCTGCCAATAATCATGATATCCGTCAAGAAATCGAAAAGGCACTTCAAAAATTGAAAAAAGCTGAAGTGGTAAAAGATGTGTATCGAGCGATCCTCAATGAAATGGACAATAAACAGGTGAATCCAGATGAAGATATATTAGTGGTCAAACGAACATTCTTTACAAAAAAGAAAAATTCCCATATTAAAGAATTTGCTGAAACGTGGTTCGTGGATGAGAACGAACTCCATTTATCATCTATTCAATATATGATAGGAACTGATCCTATTCCGAATATTGGGAAC
This sequence comes from Bacillus pumilus, assembly GCF_024498355.1. GTDB lineage: Bacteria > Bacillota > Bacilli > Bacillales > Bacillaceae > Bacillus > Bacillus pumilus_P. Next base: position 2,579,222 of record NZ_CP101833.1, on the reverse strand, counting down.
ATCATTGATAGTAAACAATTTGATCAATATAAAGCAATTCATCCAGATGCTAAACCATTAAAATACGGACCTGAAATGAAACGAGCGTGGAGAACATTGTTAGATGAAGTGATTGTTCCTTTGGATGATGAATTAAGATAATCTCGATAAGGAGTTTAAATTGACGCAACAACTTAAACAATATTTCTTAGGATACTTTCTCTATTTTCCCTGTTCATTTCTCATCATCTATAGGTAATCTCTAACATCATAGCCAGTGGGTGGTTTGTCTTTTTGGTGCAAAATCAGACAAAACATCAGTAAAAGCATGTACAAATCGACCACTATTCCTTACACTACATGTAGTGAACGAGAATCTTTGGAGGTGGGCGTTTGTGCAAACGAATCAAAAGGCTTTGATTATGGTAGATGTACAAAAGGCATTTGAGCATGAAAAATGGGGAGAACGAAATAACCTAGATGCAGAGAAGAATATCAGTCGTTTATTGACGTTTTGGAGAAAAAAAGGCTGGACAGTCATTCATATTCAGCATACATCGGATCAGCCGCACTCCTTATTTCATCCAGCAAATGAAGGGCACTCCTTCAAGGATATCGCCAAACCGCTTGATGAAGAAATGGTGTTACAAAAGAAAGTTAACAGCAGCTTTATAGGTACAAACTTAGAGGAACAACTAAGATCAAACGAGATCGACACTGTTGTGATCGCAGGATTAACAACACCGCACTGCGTATCTACCACAACAAGAATGAGTGGAAACCTAGGCTTTGATACATACCTCATTTCAGATGCAACAGCCGCCTTTGGATTAACAGATCAAACCGGTATATATTATGACCCAGAAACGATCCATCGCCTCTCACTTGCAACACTGCATGACGAATTTGCGACTGTCATGACAACCGAGCAGCTCATCACAAATTGGGCAGAACATAAATGAACGATTGAAAGCTCCTAGAAAGATGTCTAGGAGCTTTTTCGTCATACTAAGCATGTGTATCCAGCGATTGTTTTCGTTGCTCAATACCTGAGTATACGAAATCAATTCCAATAAATAAAAAACTGACAAAGAAGGATAAAATCAATGTACCATACTCCCAAATGGAGACGTTCACTATTTTCATATTGAGCACAAACTTAACTGAGAAATGCACAACGATCCATGAGAGTAGAAATTCTATTATAAACTCGACCCATTTGGGGAATCTTAGCAAGGAGGAAATTCCTTTACCAATGAATGCTAAAAAGATCGACCAAAAAAGAATAATCCCACTGACCAATAAAGAGAAGATCAACAATGAAAAAAATGAATCATAGGTGATATATTCCCCAAAAAGAAAGTTCACTCCTAATGAAACGATATAAAGTACGGTACTTGGAATGATCATTACAAAACTAAGCGAAAAAAAGATGAGTAAAATGAGGAGAACCCCTATGATAGCTCCAGGCGGTTCATCGACAACCTTTGTTTTTCTCATTATCGCGTAGATAACAATTGAAATGAGCAGAAGTACTAATATAAATGAGATGATCGACAAATTGTTTTTCCCTACCTTTTCCTTTCGTCATTGTTTTAAAAATTTTTAACACATGTAATTATAAGGAAAAAATGAAAAAGGGTAAAGGATAATCGCAGTTCTCTTTTTCTTTTGGCGGGATAAGGTGTTCGCTCTTAAAGAAGTAACCCAAACAAAAAAACCTAGACCACCTTGAACAATCAAGGGATCTAGGGTTTTTTTGCTCTCTCTTAGAGAGCAATGAAATTAACGAGAGTAGAACTCAACGATTAGTTGTTCGCTGATTTCAGGCGCTAATTCAGAACGCTCTGGAAGACGAGTGAAAGTTCCTTCAAGCTTTTCAGCATCGAAAGAAAGGTATTCAGGAACGAAGTTGTTTACTTCAACTGATTCTTTCACAACTGTTAGGTTTTGAGATTTCTCACGAAGAGCAATCGTTTGACCTGGTTTTACAGAGAAAGATGGGATATCTACACGGCTTCCATCAACAAGGATGTGACCATGGTTCACTAGCTGACGAGCTTGGCGGCGAGTACGAGCAAGGCCAAGACGGTATACTAGGTTGTCAAGGCGAGTTTCAAGAAGGATCATGAAGTTTTCACCTTGTTTACCAGGAAGTTTAGCAGCTCTGTCAAATAGTGTACGGAATTGACGTTCGTTGACACCGTACATGTGACGAAGCTTTTGCTTCTCTTGTAATTGTAAACCATATTCAGATAGTTTTTTGCGTTGTCCTGGACCATGTGGGCCTGGAGCGTAAGGGCGTTTTTCAAGTTCCTTACCTGTTCCGCTTAATGAAATGCCTAAACGGCGGGAAATCTTCCAACTTGGACCTGTATAGCGAGCCATAATGTGACTCCTCCTTATTGTTTTTATTTGTGAAAAATAAAAACCGTCTGTTCTTCCTCTTTTTCGTCATTATGTTTTCATGCATCCTCGCTCCAGCAGCAGGGAGTTACAAGATGCACCTCCATATAGAAGGAACAAAATGATACAAAAAAGCCGAACAAAAAGGCTGCCATATTTCACACAAAGTCTATTATATGACGCTGAAAAGGAGAAGTCAACCTATTTAGAGGGAGACAATCCTATTCAGGCGACGAAAAAGAGAAAAAGCAGACAATCTGCCTGCTTTTCCTGCATGATTACGCATCCGTAGAGACGGATAACGCCTGTTGGAGAACCTCTGTAAATTGAACTAAGTACGTCTCATCTACTTTACTGAAGCGGTCTTTCACTGGGCTGTCGATATCGAGAACCCCAATGATTTGCCCATTCACTTTGAGCGGGATGACAATCTCAGATTGCGATGCTGCATCACATGCAATATGTCCAGGGAATGCATGCACATCAGCGATACGCTGCACGTCACCTGTTGCAAATGCTGTGCCGCAAACGCCTTTTCCAGAAGGGATGCGTACGCATGCAGGCAGTCCGTTAAACGGCCCAAGCACAAGCTCGCCGTCTTTTGCCAAATAAAACCCTGCCCAGTTCACTTCAGGGAGTGAGTGATACAACAACGCCGCAGCATTCGCCAGATTGGCAATAAGATCAGGTTCACCATCTGTAATGGCTTCTACTTGTTTGACAAGCAATTGATAGTCTTTCGATGAGTCGCCAGACTGTTTTTCGACATGAAACATGAAAATCTCCTACTTTCTATCTCAAAAATACATAACTTGCGTCTCGCATGTGGGATTTGTCGAGCAATTGTAAAAGGAACTTCCGCCTTCATCTTGAAGTATGTACACATGAAGAGGGGTGAGCGGATGAAAACATCAACAACCGTGCAAACAAAAGACCGTATTATTGAAGCTGCCATCAGACTTTTTAACCAAAAAGGATTTTCTGGAACCTCTGTCCGTGAGATTGCGAAGGAAGCAAACGTCAACGTTGCCCACATATCTTATTACTTTCAAGGAAAAGGAGGGCTGCTAGAGCAGCTCGTATCCGACTTTTATGAAGGCTACATTCATATGATTGAATCGCACATCCATCACATGGAAACCCGTCACGCAAAAGAGTGTTTACTTCATGTGGTTTTTGATATTTTATCTTATCAGCACAAGCACCGTCAATTAACCCGTTTCGTTTATCGAGAGGTGACGATTGATTCGACGCTCATCAGAGAAATCATGTCAACATATTTAACAAAGGAAAAATATTTGTTTCAGCTCATCATTGAAAAAGGAAAAAGCACCCATGTCATTTGTGAGCAGCTCTCACTCTCATCCTTTATGATTCAGCTGAAATCACTTCTGATGATGCCATATTTGCAGCCGCAATATTTAACAGAGGTGCTTTATTTGAATCCAAGTGAGCCGTACTTCTATCAGATGTACTTTAAGGAACTGAGCCGCTCGCTTCATCATTTACTAGAACCAAAAGAGCCGACATTAGATCCTCATCTGAAACTCATAATGTCTTCAAATTGATCATAAGCATACCCGAGATCTTCCGCTTGATGGGCATCAGACCCGAATATGAGCGGAATTTTTTTCTGTTTTGCAAGATCAATCATCCATTGATCTAAATAGATACTTCTGGCATATGTTTTACGAAGACCCGATGTATTAAAATCTAAGGACATGCCTTTTTTTGCCGTTTCTTCAAGACAAAGGGTGACCTTTTGACAGAGTTCAGGCGACATCTCATATGGGAAAAGCTGTTTGAATTTCTGGACAAGGGTGATATGACCGATTCTCTTTGGCTTATAGTCGCCTAAAAATGATAGAATAGAAGAATAGACTTGGTCGTAGTAGCTGCGATAGACCTGTTCGATGCTGCCATAGATGTTCATCAGCTGCTGGAAGGCGTGTTCATCATAATCAAGACAAATATACTCATCGCCAGCAGGAAGAAAGTGAACAGATAAAATGCCGTCATCTAGTTCTGGGCCGTAGCAGTCTAAAAAGGCACTTGTTTCCTCTTCATACTCTTTGATATAGTCAACCTCAAGCCCAGTTTTTACTATTAATTGTCCTTTGTACTCTTGTTTCAGCTGATCCAGCTTCGTCAAATACGCTTCAAGGTCTTGGAGCTTCATGGCACTATCCTGCTCAGGCGTTGGATCTCGAAACGAAGGAGGCAGCGGGGCATGCTCGGTAAAGGTGATGGAATCAAATCCCTTTTTGATGGCTTTTTCAATATAAGAATGAAAAGGATCAAGCGAGCCGTGCGGGCAAAACGGTGTATGTAAATGTGCATCTTGTTTCAGCATGTCGTCACCTCTTGTCGATATTTTGAAAAACGTGATGTTTATCAGCGAAAATAATGAAAAATCATGACCAAAAATGCTGGTTACATGGTATCATAATAACAATGAAAACGACAGCTTCCGCATACATAAAAGCAGGTCACATTGATACGTGTGATCAAATGTAGAAAGCGCTCAAACACTTTCTTGAAAAAACATACATAAAACCGTGAATGGATGGTATTGGAAAATATACAATCCTGCTATAAAAAACAAATGCAAAGCGGACACGAAAGGGTTCTCAGGTCTACTCGGGACACATTTACCCTGACATCACTTAGATCACAACAAGGGGGCTCATTATGGAGTTAATCATCGGTTTAATTGTCATTTTGCTTGCTTTGTTTTCAGTCGGTTATTTTTTGCGAAAAAATATATATAAAGAGATTGACCGATTGGAAGCATGGAAAATTGAAATTTTAAACAGATCAATTGTAGAAGAAATTTCAAAAATCAAACATTTAAAAATGACAGGAGAAACAGAGCAATTTTTTGAAAGATGGCGTGCAGAGTGGGACGATATCGTCACAGCCCATCTTCCAAAGGTAGAGGAGCTATTATATGATGCAGAAGAGTATTCTGATAAATATCGATTCTCCAAAGCCAAGCAAGTTCTTGCGCATATTGAGGACTTGTTAAGTGCTGCTGATTCAAATATTGAAGACATTTTAAAAGAGATTGCAGACCTTGTCACAAGCGAGGAGCAAAACCGCAAAGACATTGAAAAGGTCAAAGAGCAATACCAAACGGTGCGAAAAAATCTGCTTGCGTACAGCCATTTATACGGCACCCTTTATGACAAAATGGAGCAGGACTTAGATGAGGCCTGGGAAGGGATCAAGCAGTATGAAGAAGAGACAGAAAACGGAAACTACATGAAAGCAAGAAAAATTTTGCTTGAGCAAGACCGCAGACTCGATCAGCTTCAATTGTATATCAATGATGTACCCAAGCTTATTGCGGACTGCAAACAAACCGTACCAGGTCAGCTGACTAAGCTGAAAGACGGTTATAAAGAAATGACAGACAAAGGCTACAAGCTAGAGCACATCCAGATGACAAAAGAGCTGGAGAACTTAAATAAACAGCTGACTCGTGCGGAAAAGCTGCTCATTGATGAACTCAACTTAGATGAGGCATCAAGCATCCTGCAAATGATCGATGACGCAATTCAGACGCTGTATGATCAGCTGGAAGCAGAAGTAGAAGCAGGTCAGGAAATCAAAAGCAAGATGCCTGAGCTCACGGGAGCATTTGAAAAGCTCGAACAGGATCACACGCAAACAAAGGAAGAAACGGCCCTTGTGAAAGAAAGCTACAAGCTGACAGCAGGAGAGCTTGATCAACAGAAAGCATTCGAAAAACGCTTAGAAGAAATCGAAAAGCTCATGAAGCAAATACGCGAGAAGCTTGATCGTGATCATGTGGCGTATTCATTATTAATGGATGAAATCAATCAGCTGGAGACCTTTATCGAGGATGCAAAAGCGCTGCATGAAACGTTTAAGGATCATCTTCAATCATTAAGAAAAGAAGAATTACAAGCGAGAGAAACACTGGCTGAACTCAAAACAATGCTGACAGATACAGTGCGCCAGCTGCATAAAAGCAACATTCCAGGCGTACCTGCTGACATCAAAGACCGTGCTGAAAAAGCGCAGGAGATGATTCAGCAAGTTCACGAGCAGCTGGAGAATCTGCCTCTAAACATGCCGGCAGTGAATCAACAATTAAAAGAAGCCTCTGAAACAGTCAGTAGTGTCGCTCATGAGACACAAGAGATGCTCAGTAAAGTGGACCAAATTGAACGAATCATTCAATATGGCAATCGTTTCAGAAGCCAAAATCATATCTTATCAGAACAATTAAAAGAGGCAGAACGAAGATTTTATGCCTACGATTATAACGGTTCATTTGATGTGGCAGCATCGGCTGTTGAAAAAGCATCACCTGGAGCCGTGCAGAAGCTTTTAGCGCAGCAAGAAAAAGAATATCAGCACCAATAATAAAAAAAGCTGAAGTCCATTCACAGGACTTCAGCTCAGCGTGTAGACAAACCCTCGCATTCTTTGTCAGTCCTGCGTGCCGGTGCTCACGAATGTCAAATTCGCTCCGCTCCGGTACTCGTCCTTCCTAGACTGCAAAGGTTTTCTATCACGCTGAAAAGAAGACAAAGGGCTAAAATAAAGTTCATTTTAGCCCTTTGTCAACAATCTAAGCTGAAGTCCATTCACAGGACTTCAGCTTTTTTCATACTATGATACTTGTTTCTGACGTTCTTCTGAAGCAGAAGAAGTGAAAAGAGAGATAACAAATCCAATCACGACTCCGAGTATAGCAGGCATAACCCAGCCAATGCCAAGGTCATATAAAGGTAAAATTGTGTGAAAGATATCCTTCACTGGACCAATCGGGAGTTTCGCCGCTACTAAACCGTCAAACAAACTGACGCAGCCAGTTAAAATCAAAGTGAGGACATAAACAGGTCTTCTATAAGCAAGCCATTTATCTGCAAGCGACAAAACAATGATGACAATCGCTAGCGGGTAAATCGCAGTTAAAACTGGTACAGAGAAAGCGATAATATGAGCAAGTCCAAAATTTGAAATAATAAAACTGAATAATGTCACGAGTGTCACAACTGTTTTATAAGAAAGTTTAGGTAATAAATTTGAGAAATACTCCCCGCAGGATGTGACAAGACCAATACTTGTTGTTAAACACGCCACTGTAATCGCAGCGCCTAATACAATATTTCCTAGACTGCCGAAAAGGAATTGAGAAGACTGAGCCAAGATTTTACTGCCATCTCCAACAAAACCAATTGCGTGTGTACTTGAAGCGCCTAAATAAGCAAGCGATAGATAAACAAAAGTTAATCCGCACGCTGCAATCAAACCAGCTTTGATACAAGCAGAAGCCAGTGCCTTTTTACTTGTCACCCCGCGTCCTTTAATGGCGTTGATGACAACAACCCCAAACACAATAGAAGCAAGAGCGTCCATTGTTTTATAGCCCTCTAGAAATCCTTTAAAGAACGATCCGTTGCTATAGGATACATCAGGCGTACCAATGACGCCCATCGGCGTCAAAATCGCTTTGACAATAATAATAAAGATAATCGTAAATTTAATCGGTGTTAACACTTTCCCTACACGATCCACAATCTTCGTTGGATTTAGAGCAAGGTAATACGTAATACCAAAAAAGACAAGTGTGAATAATAGAAGTGACAGCCAAGCTGGTACGCCTGCTAAAAAGGGTAATGCACCAATCTCATATGAGACTGTTCCTGTACGAGGAATAGCGAAAAGCGGCCCAATGGATAAATATAAAATGACCGTAAACGCTGTTCCAAAAGCTGGGTGAGCTTTATCAGCTAGTCCTTTCGCATCTCGACCTGTTAAAGCGATCGCAATAATCCCGAGAAGGGGTAAACCGACACCTGTTAATAAAAATCCGCCCATTGCTTTCCACACATTTTGCCCAGCATATTGCCCAAGCTCAGGTGGATAAATCATATTACCGGCGCCGAAGAATAGAGCAAATAGCATAAATCCTATAATAACCGTATCTTTCGTCGACAAAGTTGCCTTCATTGAATATAAAGCCTCCAATATTATGTTGAAATATTCTGTTAATTAGTTGCTAAGTAACCGTTCATCATTAACAATCACTAATTATAAAGGATGTACGTCTGATGTCAACATGTGTTTTCGTACAAAAGTCATGAATTTTTCTATTTTAGTATATGAAGGACAACCAAAAAACATCCCCTTCATCTTTGAAGGGGATGTTTAGGCAGTTTATGAAGCAAGCTGTTTAGGTGGACTGGTAAATATGGAAATGAGCACACCAACACATGCGCCGATGATGGCTGGTACGACCCAGCCAATGCCTAGATTGTAAAAGGGGATGAATGAGCCCAAGATGTCAGGTAAACCACCGAGATTAATTTTGGCAGCCAATAAACCGTCAATAATGGCAAAGAATCCAGTGAAGATCAGGGATACGATATAAACCATTCGTCTACCGTTAATCCAGCGATCAAGGAACGACAATAAAATAATCACAATTGCTAGTGGATAAATCGTCACAAGTACCGGGACGGATAGAGAAATAATTTGTGCCAGTCCAAGGTTTGCAACCAATGTACTAAATAAAGAAACAATAAGAACGACTGTACGATAAGAAAGTTTTGGGAAGAGCTTTGAAAAATATTCACCACAAGATGACACAAGACCAACACTTGTTGTTAGACAAGCGAATAAAATCGCTGCGCCAAGTACAATCTTACCAGCAGAACCGAATAAAAAGTTAGCAGATAGTGAAAGCAGTTTGCCACCTTCATTTGCTCCAACCATTCCGGTTGCATCTGGACTTGATGCTCCAACATAAGCTAGTGAGACATACACCAATGCTAGTCCAGCTGCCGCAACAAGACCAGCTTTTATACATGCAGCAGCAAGAGATTTACGCTCTGTGATGCCTCTTTCTTTAACAGCTGTCACAACAACAATTCCAAATACGATAGAAGCGAGTGCATCCATTGTTTTGTAGCCTTCTAAAAATCCAGTGAAGAGCGGGTTTGCTTCATATGTTGCATCAGGCGTGCCGATGATGCCCATCGGTGTAGCAATTGCTTTAAATACAATAATGGCAATAACCGTTAATAAAATAGGTGTTAACACTTTACCAACTCGATCAACCAGCTTTGAAGGGTTTAAAGCGAGCAGATACGTAATGGTGAAAAATACAATTGTAAATAAAAATAGCGGTACCCAGGAAGAGGATTGTGCACCTGACAGAAATGGAGCTAACCCAATCTCATAAGAAACCGTACCTGTTCGCGGGATGGCGAAAAATGGTCCGATGGATAAATACAAGATGACGGTGAAAATCGTGCCAAATTTGGGATGCGCTTTATCTGCAAGCCCTTTTGCGCCTGTACCTGTAAAGGCTACGGCGATGACTCCTAGAAGCGGGAGACCGACCCCTGTTAGTAAAAATCCACCGATTGCCAGCCAAACATTCTCACCCGCATATTGTCCAAGGACAGGCGGAAAAATCATATTTCCTGCGCCAAAGAATAATGCAAAAAGCATTAAACCAATGGCTAATGTCTCTTTTATACTTAAACTATTTTTCAAAATAGTCCCTCCTTAATCAGTGTATTGTGCCGAATTTAAATATTCTGACAATTTAGATCGTTATGTGACATTTGCACTATGGATGATATAGTGAAAAAGAAAAGATGTCAACTGCCATTTTCAGAAAATTCTCTGTCTGACATCAATATGGTAACATATAAATGCATTTATTTTTAAAGTTTTTTGTAAGGAGTCCAGGTATGATTTATCTTGATAATAGTGCAACGACAAAACCGTACCCTGAGGTTTTACAAGTATATCAGCAAGTAAGTGAGCGTTTCTTTGGCAATCCGTCTTCGCTTCATCAGCTTGGGATTGATGCAAGCAGGCTGCTAAGTGAAACGCGAAAACAAATGCTTCACTATACATGCTTTAAACAATATGAGATTATTTTTACTTCTGGCGCAACAGAAGCGAATAATATCGCCATTAAAGGGGCTGCTCTCGCCAAGATGAACCGAGGCAAACACATTGTGACAACAACAATTGAGCATCCCTCTGTCATCGAATCGTTTGAACAGCTGAAAGCTTTATTTGGCTTTGACATCTCCTATATTCAAGTAAATGAGCATGGCCATGTAGATTTAACTCATTTAAAAGAAGTGCTTCGCCCTGATACAGTGCTTGTCAGTATGATGCATGTGAACAATGAAACAGGTGCCATTCAGCCGATAGAAGCAGCATCTGGTATGATTCGTGAGCATGCAAAAGACGCACTCTTTCATGTCGACGGGGTGCAGGGGATCGGCAAGGTAGCCCTCAATAAACAGGTGGATGTTGATCTTTTGACGATGTCAGGTCACAAGATTCATGGCTTGAAAGGGACAGGGGCACTCTTTTTAAAGAAAGGTACAGTGCTTGCCCCTTTCATCACAGGAGGAGAGCAGGAATTTGGTCTCCGTTCAGGTACTGAAAACCCTGCTGGAGCTGTCAGCTTAGCAAAAGCCATGAAACAATCATTTGAACATGTTGAAAAGCATCATGATGAGATGCTGGCGCTGAAAATTCAGCTGCAAAAGCAGCTTAGAGAAATAGAAGGTGTTGTCATCAACACACCGCTGACGCAAAGTGCGCCGCACATTGTGAATTTTTCAGTGCCAGGTATTCAAATCGAAGTCCTGCTCCATATGCTGGAAAAAGAAGGCATTTACGTATCCACAACATCTGCCTGTTCAGCCAAGAAAAAAGAGCCAAGCCGTGTGCTGCTAGCTATGGGGAAAGCAGAAGAAGTGGCCAAAAGCAGTATGAGAATCAGTTTGACGTATGGACAAGGACCAGAGCTTACGCAGCGTATCATCACATCTATCGCACAAAGTGTAAAAAAACTAAAAGGAATGAGATAACAGCATGAAATATGATCACATTTTAGTCCGTTTTGGTGAGATCTCAACAAAAGGGAAAAATAGAAAGAAATTTATTGAAAAACTGAGACAGCATATTCGGTTCGTATTGAAAGATTTTGAAGCATTAAAGTACGCATCTGACAGAGACCGCATCACCATCATGCTGAACGGAGAAGACCCTGAACCGATTTCAGAACACCTCAAAAGTGTATTTGGGATTCAGAGCTTTAGTCTGGCGGTAAAATGTGAGACGAATCTGGACGCAATCAAAGAAGCGGCGCTAACGGCAGTGCAGGAAGTGTACGAAAATGGGAATACATTTAAAGTCTCAACGAAGCGCTCATACAAACAATTTGAGCTTGATTCAAATGAGATGAACCGCGAAATTGGCGGACATGTTCTTAAGAATACAGAAAGCTTAACGGTTAATGTGAAACAGCCAGATGTTCATTTGCGAATTGAAATCAGAGAACATGCGACGTACATTACATTTAAAGATGTAAAGGGTGCAGGCGGCTTGCCAGTCGGTTCAAGCGGAAGAGCGATGCTTATGCTTTCAGGCGGCTTTGACAGCCCAGTTGCCGGCTATCAGGCTATGAAACGCGGGATTCAAATTGAAGCCGTTCATTTCTTTAGTCCCCCGTATACAAGTGAACGTGCCAAGCAAAAGGTTATTGATCTTGCAGAATGTTTAGCGGCATATGGAGGCGAAGTGAAGCTTCACATTGTTCCTTTCACCAAAATCCAAGAGTTGATTCACAAACAAGTACCTGAAAACTATACAATGACATCAACGAGAAGAATGATGCTGAAAATAGCAGATAAAATAAGAGCGAAGCGTGATGCACTTGCGATTATAACCGGTGAAAGCCTTGGCCAAGTCGCAAGCCAGACACTTGAAAGCATGTATGCCATTAATCATGTCACAAATACGCCAATCATTCGCCCACTGATTGCTGTTGATAAAAATGACATTATTGATGAAGCGAGACGAATTGGCACATATGATACAAGCATTCAGCCTTTTGAGGATTGCTGTACAATCTTTACGCCGCCGTCGCCTAAAACAAAACCAAAGCTTGAAAAAGTAGAACGCTACGAAAGCTTTGCTGATTTCGAGCCAATGCTTGACGAGGCAGTTGAGCAAATCGAAACCATCATTGTCACAAATGAAAAGAAAGCGGCAGACGAATTCGCTGATTTATTCTAAAACAAAAATTTCATAATAATTACCATAAAATCAATCGCATGAAGTCATGTGTTTCTACACAATCTATATTCACAAGGAGGTGAGAACACATGGCTCAACAAAACAGACAAAGCAGTTCTAATCAATTAGTCGTTCCAGGCGCTGCACAAGCGATCGACCAAATGAAGTATGAAATCGCTTCAGAATTTGGTGTAAACCTTGGACCAGAAACAACAGCTCGCGCTAACGGATCAGTTGGTGGAGAAATCACTAAGCGTCTTGTATCTTACGCTCAACAACATATGGGTGGCGGATCTTTCTAAGACACACAATTGAAAAGCTATGGCTTATGAGCGGGATCATTCCCGCTCTTTTTTTTTGTACATATAAATTGTTAGAATATTTTTAAAAAAGAAGACGAAATGAAAAAATTATGGCATAATACTAGGAGTAGGTCCTAATTCAAGCATTTTTCAGTTATGAGTGTTAGAATAGGTAAATTGAAACATGTTTCGTTTCATAGAAAGAGGCTAAAAGGAGCTGTACCATGAAAAGAGAAGACTTAATTGCACCAGAACAATATAACTTAGTCAGTGAGATTGAAGCGTTCAGTCATGACAAGGAGAAAATGGCCCTGCACTGGCAGGATGGAAATGGCCACGAAGCGCATGTGACGTATGCAGCTTTAGTGGAAGAAGCAAATAAAATTGGTCATGTATTATTAAATGCAGGCTTTAAAAAAGGCGATAAAATCATTGTGATGGTGCCGCGCATGCTAGAGGCATACAGCATTTATTTAGCAATCTTGAAAACAGGAATGGTCGTCATTCCTTGTTCAGAAATGCTTCGTGCGAAGGATTTAGATTACCGAATTGAACATGCAGAAGCAAAGGGAGCGATTGTTTACTCTTCATTCATTCAATCGTTCGACGGAACCAATCAGCCAAACGATTTTAAAACATTCTCAATCGGTGAAAACGGTCATGGCTGGACAAATATTCTAGCGCAAAAGGATCAACAATCAAGTGAGCTGCAAATGGCTCCAACAACACGTATAGACATGGCGTTCTTATCCTATACATCTGGTACGACAGGTCATCCAAAAGGGGTTGTTCATACACACGGCTGGGCGTATGCACATTTACGCACAGCTGCCAAAGCATGGCTCTCTATTAATGAGGGAGATAAAGTATGGGCGACAGCAGGACCAGGCTGGCAAAAATGGGTGTGGAGCCCGCTCTTATCAGTGTTAGGAAGTGGAGCAGAAGGCTTTGTATACGGAGGGAAATTCAATCCAAATACGTACTTAGAGCTGCTTCAAAAAAATGAAATCAATGTCCTATGCTGTACGCCAACAGAATATCGTTTTATGGCGAAAGTAGATGACTTGAGTCAGTACGAGCTGCCAAAGCTTCATAGTGCCGTTTCTGCGGGAGAGCCGCTGAACCGTGAAGTCATTGATACATTCAAAAACCATTTCGATATAGAAGTACGAGATGGCTATGGCCAAACAGAAAGCACACTGCTCGTAGGGGTGCTAAAAGGAATGGACATCAAGCCAGGCAGTATGGGAAAACCAACACCTGGCAACGAAGTCGAGATCATTGATGAGGACGGTAGCGTATGCGCTCCTGGAGAAGTTGGTGACATTGCGGTCCATCTCGAAACGCCGGCGCTATTTAAGGAATACTACAAAGATGAAGAGCGTACAAAAGCGCAGCGCCGCGGAAATTACTTTATTACCGGTGACCGTGCGAAAAAAGATGAAGATGGGTACTTCTGGTTTGAAAGCCGCAGAGATGATATCATCGTCAGCTCAGGCTATACCATTGGGCCGTTTGAAGTAGAAGATGCACTGATCAAACACCCAGCAGTCAAAGAATGTGCGGTTGTGGCTAGTCCAGATGAAATCAGAGGATCCATTGTGAAGGCATATGTCGTCCTGCGTGATGCATCTGCACAAAGTGATGAGCTCATCAAAGAGCTGCAAACACATGTGAAAAATACAACAGCACCTTACAAATACCCAAGAGAAATCGAATTCATTGATGAACTGCCAAAAACACCGTCAGCGAAAATTCGTCGTGTAGAGCTGAGAGAAAGAGAGCTAGCACGAAAAGCATAATGATTGATGAAACTAGAAGCGTTTGGATGAAAAGCATCCAGCGCTTTTTTTGTAGGGTAAATCAAATTCGTAGAAAGCTTTCATATTGTTCTATGTTAAAATGTGTAGGAATTACTGGAAAAAGGAGAATGTTTGAAGATGTCCATTGCTATCATTCATGGAATTGTGCTTGCTTTTGGTCTTATATTACCTTTGGGAGCTCAAAATGTATTTGTATTTCAACAAGGAGCGCTTCAGCCTCGATTGTATCGCGTGCTGCCTGTTGTCATCACAGCGGCTCTTTGTGATACACTTTTGATTACTCTAGCGGTCATCGGTGTTTCGGTAGTGGTGTTAACCATTCCTATGCTGCAAATCGGTCTTTATATCATTGGATTTTGTTTTTTACTTTATATGGGATGGTCGGTGTGGAACACAAGCTCATCATCAGATGATAAAGAAAAGACGGAAATGATGCCTGCTAAAAAACAAATCGTATTTGCCTGTTCAGTTTCACTTTTAAATCCTCATGCGATTCTAGATACAATTGGTGTAATTGGAACGAATTCTCTTCAATATAACGGTGCTGAAAAAGTGGCGTTTACACTGGCCTGTATCATTGTCTCGTGGTTATGGTTTATCGGGCTTGCTCTTTTAGGGAAAATGTTAGGGAAGCTAGATACAAACGGCAAGTGGATGAACCGTATCAATAAAGCTTCAGCGATCATGATCTGGCTGGTCGCGTTATACATCGCGTATCAGCTGGTTGTGTAAAGATATATAGAGGAAAAAGATTGCATGAAGACGATGTTCAAAAATGTAAAGCAAAGAAGCGTTTGGATGAAAAGCATCCAGCGCTTTTTTTGTGCATCTTGGAAGGGAAGTTTCAGTGACAATGATGACGAATCTTTTAGCGTCTCTTCATGAAAGAATTCAAAAGATCCTTTGCATGAGCGGTACGCGCATGCTTTTTTCATGTTCATTTTTTAAAAATCGTTTGATTTAATAGGCGGAGAGCTTGTACGATGTCATCCATTTGTTCTATGTCTGAGGAAGATAGGCTGCCAATTAGCATTGATTCAATATGCTGAAATGCTTCGTTCATACAGGCTCGGCCTTTTTCAGAAAGCATAATCACATGCTTTCGTTTGTCATCTTGATCTTCTTGTCTATCGATGAATTGTTTTTCGTGAAGTTTCTTCAGTTCTCTGCTGACATTTGGTAGAGACATGTGCTGGCAATCAGCGATTTGACTAGGTGTAAGCGGCTCACTGACAGCTAGCTGCTCTAGAATCAAATATTGTAAGGTTGTTAAGTCAGATGGTTTCACCTTGCTCATCAGGTCATGTTTTCGCTCAGAAAAAGTAGAAGCAAATGCTACGAATTCCTTGAAGAAATGTGGATTTTTCATGATTTTCACCTCTTACGTAACATACCAAATTTATTATCAAAAAACAATTATCATTTGACAACTAAATAGATTGGATGTATTATTTGTTATCAAATGATAACTAAAGGAGACGAAATATGAATGTTCTCATTATTTATACTCACCCTCATCACAATAGTTTGAATGGTGCTTTTTTGAAAGAAATCGTCAAAGGCAGTGAAGAAAATTCAAAGGTTCATGAAGTGAGGATCATTGATTTATATCAAGAAGAATTTGATCCTGTTCTTATTTTTAATGAAGAGAAAAAAAGGCGTGATATGCATAAGGATCCTGACATTCAGGTGTATCAGGAAAAGATCAAATGGGCGGACAAAATCGTGTTCGTTTATCCGATTTGGTGGGGGCGGCCGCCAGCCATGCTGCTTGGCTTTATCGATCGCATGTTTGCGGCGAATTTCGCCTATCGTCAAACAGGAGGGCTGCTTCCAGAAGGGTTGTTAAAAGGAAAAAGCGCTGTTTGTGTATCAACTATGCAAGGGCCGGCAAATTATCCATTCTTCTTTTTGCAAAATGCTCACAAGATGTTAATGAAACGAGCCCTGTTACAATATGTCGGAATCAAACCTGTGAAGTTCTTTGAATTTGGCATGATGGAAAGTCCAAAAGGCAAACATGACATCAAGATAAAACGGATATACAACTATTTTCGAAAAATGAGCTCGTAAAACATTTGCTTGAGTCACTTTTCTTCTAATTTGATCCTGTTCTGTTTTAAAATGACAGAGAGGGTGGGGTGACTCATCTTCGTCATATGAAAAGGGGGATATAGATGAAGAAAACATTGTTTAAAGATGCAGCTCTCATAACACTTGATCCATCTTTAGATTTTCTAGAAAAGGGAGATCTACTAATTGAAGGGGCGCATATTTTAGAAGTCGCACCTTCGATTGACGCAAGTGATGCAGACATTGTCGATGCATCCGATATGGTCATCATGCCAG
Source organism: Bacillus pumilus (assembly GCF_024498355.1). Lineage (GTDB taxonomy): Bacteria > Bacillota > Bacilli > Bacillales > Bacillaceae > Bacillus > Bacillus pumilus_P. Next base: position 2,562,271 of record NZ_CP101833.1, on the reverse strand, counting down.
GGCTTGTGGATACCCATCGTCATGTGTGGCAGTCTGTCATCCGGGGCATAGGGACAGATTGGTCTTTGCAGACGTATTTGAGCAAAATATATTATGGCAACTATGGGGCGATGAGACGTCCATCAGACGATCGAATCGCCAATTATTTAGGGGCATTAGAGGCTTTAGATGCAGGGGTGACCACATTTTTAGACTGGACGATGATTAATTCAATGGATCATACAGATGAGCTCATTGGAGGATTAAAAGATGCGGGCATTCGGGCTGTTTTTGCTTTTGGTACCTCTGGAGATGCTGAATATTGGGATAGGGAGAGCACACTCACCAATATGGAAGACGCAGCCCGCGTGAAAAAAGCACATTTCCAATCAACAGATCAGCTGCTGACGATGGGACTTGCGATTCGTGGACCTGAGTTTTCCTCATGGGAAACCTCGGTATTTGAAATCGAAACAGCAAGGTCTCTAGATGCACTATGCAGTATGCACATCGGTTTTGGTAATTGGGGAGCGGGGGATCGTTCGATTGAGCGGCTTCATAAAGCAGGGTTACTAGGACCGGATCTGAACATGGTGCATATCAATGCAATTGATGCGGATCAAATGAAAATGCTGGCAGACAGTGGAAGCTCAATCTCTATTACACCTGAAATTGAAATGATGATGGGGCACGGTTATCCCGTGACAGGACTTGCGATTGAACAAGGCGTTCTTCCAACGCTTGGTGTAGATGTGGTAACAGCGACTGGCGGAGATTTGTTTGCACAAATGAAATTCGGGCTTCAGGCAGAGCGGGCGATCCAAAATCAATCTTTATTGATGGAGGGGACGATGCCAGGACCTGAACTTGGGCTCTCTGCTCATCAAATGCTTGAAGCTGCGACGATAAACGGAGCACGTGCCTTGCAGCTTGATCATAAAATTGGGTCACTCTCACCTGGGAAAGAAGCTGATTTCATCCTGATTGATCGGACAAGCATGAATCTTCTGCCAATGACAGATCCAGCTGGAGCAGTTGTCCAAACGGCACATCCTTCAAATGTTGATTCTGTCTATGTTGCTGGAAAAGCAGTGAAGCAAAACGGGAAACTTGTCGGTGTGAACCTAGAAGAGGTGAAACGAAAAGCTTATGCGGCAAGAGACCATATTTTATCGCATAAGTTTGAATCAACACCATCCTAAATCAAGCATAATATCCCCATAGGCGAGGCCTATGGGGAATAGATTACAAGGATTCTTTAATGACTTTTTTATAATACTGAACTGACAGGAATCCGAAGACTGAATACAAAACGGTATAAATCGACATGACGATGAGCATTGGTGTCCACAGTTCACCGCCGAATAAAAACCAGCCTGACTGTACAGCAAAGTAGCTGTGCAGCAATCCGATGATGAGCGGAATCCCAAAGTTAAATAGCTGTTTGAGCCGAATGCCTTTTAATAGATCTTTTTCAGTAAAGCCAAGCTTACGTAAGATCGTGTACGAGCTTTGTTCTTCTTCACTTTCATTCATTTGTTTGAAGTATAAAATACAGCCTGATGTGACAAGGAAGCTTAGACCTAAGAATCCGACCACAAACATCATCAATCCTATTGTTTGTTTTTGCTGCTGAGTTGAAGCTAATCGAGACATGCTGTCATCGCCCAGTTTTAAAGAAGTAAAGACGTCATTGGCTTGTTCAATATGTTTCTCATCATTTACATTGATCGCAATATATTGGTTATTCTCAAGCTGAAGCTTAGGATCCTTGTTTTGATCCAGCTGTTCAAAGACGCTTTGACTAACAACGGCAACAGGCAGGCCGCCAGCAGTGAACCGGTAAGAGATTAAGTGATCTTTCTTCATATCAATCACTTTTAAATTAATTGGTTTCTTTATTAGAAGTTTCACATCACCTGAACTTTTAATCGGCATGAATTTTCTCAATAAATCATTGTAGCCGCTTAAGATGACTTCGTTGTTCTCCACATGAATGCTTGGTACGTTCTTCTCACTGATCACAGGTAGTGTCAATACTTCTGGGTTCTTATTCAAACTGCTTAACTCTGTATCAATGATCTTTTTTGCATCAAAATCAGCTTGAATGACCTTGAACTGTTGCTTGTCATAAGCAATATGTTTGTCAGAAAGTGCACGAGTGAAGGTGGCTGCTTCCTTCTCTGAGCCCATGACGAAATGAGCTGGAATTTGTTGTTCAGCGGTTTTTTCTGCTGAGTAATAGGAAATGTAGCTAAGGGATAACAAACCGATCGCAAGTGCAGATACGGTTGTAATAATCGTTAAAAGCAGTGCATTTGATTTTAGCCGGAACATAATGGATGACAGAGACAAGACTTCATGAATGGCTAGGTAGCCATTCTTTCTTTTACGTACGATATTGGCAATGAACGAAACAGAGCCTTTATAAAAAAGAAAGGTACCGATTATGACAGAGCCTAGAATATAAATCATGGCTAAAAATAACGAAAGCATTGACGTGTATGTGCCAGTAAAAAGCTGAGAAGAAATGTAATAGCCTGAGCTGATCAAGACAATACCGAAAACCCCAATGATGATTTCAAACACAGAGATTTTTTTTACGCGCTGCTCTGTAGAAGACGTTGTTCTAAACAAAGATAAAATCGTCTGCTTGTTAATAAAACGTCTATTTCTCAGCAGAATCAATACATAAATCAATAGAAAGACAATGAGCGTTTGCAGAAGAGCCATGCCTGAAAAATGAAGATTGGCGATGGCGTTCACGCCGGTCACTTTAAATAACACCATCAGCATGAGTTTTGAACCGATAAATCCAGCGATTATGCCAAGAGCCATGGCGATCATGTATAGGATAAAGTTTTCTGCGTTGAGCAGTCTGGCAATTTTTTGTTTGGTCATCCCAATGAGCTGCAAGAGGCCGATTTCTTTCCCTCTGCGCTTAATGAAAATGCTATTCGCATATAAGAGGAAGATGCCGACGATGGCAATGAGCAGGATCGAAGCGGCTTTAATCGAAGCACCGCCTTTAATGGACCCTTTCACATCATCAAGTGCTGGTGAATACTGCAAGGTGACAAAAGAAAAATAGAGCGCCACACTAAATATAAGAGCGAACACGTATAAGTAGTAATTCTTCAAATTTTTCTTCAGGTTTCGGAAGACGAGCTGATTAATGTTCATGCTTTACACCGCCTAAGACACCTTGCGTTTTCATAATATCTTCGAAAAACATCTTTCTCTCTAAAGCGCCTTTATTCAACTGTGTATAGATCTGTCCATCCTTGATAAAAATGACTCGTCTTGAATAGCTGGCGGCGACAGGATCATGTGTGACCATCACAATGGTCGCTTTTCGTTTTTGATTAAAATCTTGCAGCTTGTTGAGTAAATCAGATGCAGATTTGGAATCGAGTGCCCCAGTTGGTTCATCAGCGAAAATGAGACTAGGCTCATGAATGAAGGCACGAACCGCCGACGTCCGCTGCTTTTGTCCCCCAGATAGTTCATTCGGATATTTGTCTCTTAGTTCATAAATCCCCATATCCTCAGCGAGCTGTTGAAAACGTTCAAAAGCTTCTTTTTTAGGTGTTTTGGAGATCGATAATGGCAAAAGGATGTTCTCTTTGACCGTGAGCGTATCAAGTAAGTTATAATCCTGAAAGACAAAGCCAAGCTGTTTCTTTCTGAATTCAGCGAGCTGTTGATCTTTCATTTGAGTCATATCAGCATCTGCGATACGAATCGATCCGCTGGACACATGGTCGATAGATGACAATACGTTCAGAAGGGTTGTTTTCCCCGAGCCTGATGGTCCCATAATGCTGACAAATTCTCCAGCTTCTATGGTCAGATCAATGCCTTTAAGCACCTCTTGTTTGTTGAATTTATTTCCGTAGCTTTTATATAGCTTGCGCGCTTCTAAAATGTTCATATGTCGAACCCCTTTTTCTTTTTTTAAATTGATAACTCTAGTATAAAAAGAAGCCGGATCGACTTCCTTCGATTTGGCGAACAAAACAGACGAGCATGTGACATTATTGTCACATGCTTGTTTTATAAAACAATTCACATGTTTTTATGTAGAATCCGTGCCTACTATTAGAAACTTTACTTATCTTTTGCAGAAAGCGGTGCTCTTTATCAATCATTTTATCTGTTTTTCGCTCTTATGTATCAATCTTCTTTGATTTTTCTTGTCATCATGATTTCGGATGTAGAATAAAAGTCCATGTTTTTGAATCTTTACATGGTATATTTTTTCATGTATGCTATACATATTAAATATATGCATAGTAAATCTATGTATTAGAGGTGATTGTGTTGATGAAAGTGAGTAAAGAGCTTCTAAAGGGAAGTACAGCTACACTTATTTTAAGCTTATTAAATGAAAAACCGATGTATGGATATGAAATGATTAAAGAATTGGAGGCGAAGTCCGAAGGTATTTTTAGCTTTAAAGAGGGAACGATTTATCCCATTTTGCACAATTTGGAGGGGAAAGAATTGATTGTCTCTTACTGGGGCGAAGGAAATGGCAATCGGAAAAGAAAGTATTACAAAATAAATGAACAGGGCAAAGCATTTATAAAGGAAAAGAAAGAAGAATGGAACGTTTTCAAAGATGCAGTCGATGGCGTTCTGAACGGAGAGAAAATCGTATGGGATTAGAAAAAAAGTTCGAAAAGTATATAAAGGATGTATGTAAACGAATCAAAAATAAAGATGTACATTCGAGTATAAAGCTTGAGCTTAGCGATCATCTATATACGCTAAAAGAGGAAGCGATGAATGCTGGGATGCCTGAAGAAGAAGCGGTAGATCAAGCGCTGGATCAAATTGGAGATGCAGCCATTATCGGAACGCAGCTCCATGAAACACATAGAACCCAAATGGATTTTAAAACGATACTTCTTGTGTTAGCCACTTGTTCATTTGGACTGCTTGTGATGTACTTTTTGCAGTTTCATTCTAGTTTTACAAATCTTCAAGACATGAATATTTTTTATAAAAGTCTCGTTTTTTATTTATTTGGTCTTGTGGTTATGTTTGGTTTGTTTGCGTTCGATTATCGACGCTTATTGAAATACTCTTGGCATTTATACATAGGGACGCTCGGAACGCTGCTTCTTACGATGTTTTTTGGTGTAAGAGTGGACGGTATTCTCTTTTTAAGAATAAGTGATGTATCGATCAATCTGACTGAGATGGTGCCGTTTCTTGCGGCCGTTTCTTTAGCAGGTATTTTTCACTCTTGGAATTGGGGGAATGGTTTCAAATCTTGGCTCGGAGTAGGGATTATGGCTTTACCCATTCTTTTAATAAGTACGATTGGCTCGCTTCCTGCGACCATCATCTGTATCGTCATGTGCATAACGATTATGTATGTATCAAGTGCAAGCGTGAGGCAAATGATTCCGCTGACAGCAGCAGGTGTTTTATATCTTATTGTTGAATTATTTTCTCTGTTTCAAGCAGATATGTACCCTTACTCTTACACAGTTCATGAATTTAGTTCAAACGGGCTTCATATCACTCCGTCTGCAATGTCTGAGGTTCACACTGATTGGATGTTTACGTATATCATTTATTCATTCGGCTGGTTCGCAGGGGTGACTGCATTCATGTTGTTTGTCTTTTTTATTTACAGAGTATTTCATACAGCAAAACGAGTCCAATTGGCTTATGGGAAAATGATCATGACAGGCTTGGGAGCTACGTTTGCAACAAAATTTATCTTAAGTATCTTCACAAACTTTGGCTTATTGGCTTTACCTGGGGTGTCCATACCTTTCATGAGCTATGGGGGTTCTCATATTCTTCTAGAAATGATGGCTGTTGGCCTGCTCTTGGGTATTTATAGAAGGAGGCAGATGGGAGATGTTTTTCATCAAGAAGCGGGAAATATTTCATAAGTAGATTACCCAATCTCTTCACGACAGCTTTCAGACTTTTATGAAGAGATTGGATGTGATCCGTCATGTGCTTACATGCTCGCAATATGAACAAAATCATTCTTTTTCGGAAAGATCAAGGTGAAGGTTGTACCTTGATCTATAGTGGAGTTGACCTCGATCGTGATATGAAGAGCGTCTGCTCCTTTTTTGGTTAAATAGAGCCCCATTCCCGTTGAGGCGGTGTCATTGTGATGTCTTGTGGAGGTGAAGCCCTTTTCAAAAATGCGAGACACGTCTCTTGGGTCAATTCCTCTGCCTTGATCTGTGATTGACAGTACAACTTGTTCATTTATTTGTCTGCTTTCGATGACAATATCAGACGAATGGCTGTACTTGACTGCGTTTGTCAGCACTTGTCTGATCATAAAGGATAACCATTTTGTATCACTTAATACGCCGCGTTCTTCAAGCGCCAGTTCAAAGCCAATTCCTTTTTGCATGCACCATGATTGGAGGGCTTTGATTTCTTTCGCTATGATGCTTTGCAGATCCAGCTTTTCAATAAATAAATCATTTTCGATATGACGTATTCTGCTTTGGTGCAGCTGGGCATCGAGTAATAAATGAATTCTAAGCCACTCGTACGTCATATTTGATTTCAGCGGCTGTTCTGTTAATCGGTCGATCATTAAGTGCATCGCCGTGAGCGGTGTTTTGACCTCATGTATCCATGAAAGCAGTTCATCTTTTTCTTCTTCAAGGGCGATTTTCTGCTCTGCCGCCATCTGCCGGTAGCGGTCGATTTGCTCTGACGTCGCATCATGTACGAGCTGTTCAAATGGGGAAGAGGGAGCGAGCAACATTTGATGATCAATGTTTTCGTCCCATTCTTTCAGCCTTTCATAATAAGCCGTTTCTTTTCGATAACGGAAAAAGAGAAAGACGATCATGAGTAACGTAGACAGTAACACAATATAAAAAAGAGAAGCCATTGGAATGGTCGTATCCAAATAAGCAACAAAAAGAATGAGAAGCTGCAAACTAAGAAAGAACAGAATCCAGCTTCTTCGTTCTTTTAAAAATGCTTGCAGCATCATTGATCATCCTTTTCCTTTGCAAGATAACCCTGCCCTACTTTTGTTTCAATGAAGGTGCCAAGGGAGATCTCGTCAAGTTTTTTTCTGAGGCGATTGACGTTGACAGTCAGCGTATTGTCACTCACAAATCGTTCATCCTCCCATAACGCTTGTATGAGTGATTCCCGGCTGACGATATGATGTTTATGCTGAACCAATTCCTTGAGAATAAATAATTCATTTTTCGTTAATTCAACCTCACCGTGTTCATTTGTCACGGTGTTTTTTTCTAGGTCAATGGTAGCGCCGCACCAAACCTTTAAGTTGGCCGGTTCTGCATTATAATCATGCACGCGGCGAAGAACAGCACTTACTTTGGCGATGAGGACGTCAAAGTGAAAGGGCTTCTGCACAAAATCATCGGCACCGAGCTGCATCGACATGACCATATCAGCAGGGTGGTCTCGAGATGAGAGAAAGATGATCGGAACATTTGAATGATGCCGAATCATCCGGCACCAATGAAAGCCATCGTATTTTGGCAGCTGAATATCAATAATGACTAGATCAGGCTGGATGGAAGTAAACTCCTGCATGACCTGATGAAAATCGTGAATCCCATAGACATTATAGGACCAGTTAACTAAGCGTTCTTTGATTTCTTGGAAGAGGGTTGTATCGTCCTCAATCAGCAAAATTTTAAACAAAACCAGCACCACACTTTTTGAATTAGCTTGTATGTAATTGTAGCGGAAAAAAGGCGCTGCCGCTAGAAGCAGACAAGAAAAAAGCAAGGGAAGAGGTCCCTTGCTTCAGCTTATTTACCTAAAAAATGCTTTTTAAAGAATGATAGTTGATATTCAAGTGTGAGTGGATCGTTAAAGTAAAATTCTTCCGCATTTGCTTCGAACACACGATGTTTTTTCACGGCAGGAATGGACTTGTAGATTTCACTGTTTTGATAGGAATTGTCCATTTCACTGTTTTTGCTAATGATCATATAGTCTCCAGCAAATTCAGGGATGACCTCTTGCGAAACTGCATAGTACCCGGCTTTTAACGCTTTTTCCTTAACCTTCTCAGGCATTTTCAGTTTCATTTCTTGATAGAGGATTTCTGTACCGCGACCCCATGCATCTCCAAACACATAAAGATCTTTTGTGCCGCTTTCAAATACAGAAACCGTCGCATCTTCACCGATCTTTGCTTTGATTTCTTTTCCAGCTTCAGCTGCGCGTTCTTTGAAATCTTTCACCCATGCTTTGGCTTCTTTTTCTTTGTTTAATACTTTTCCAATTTCAATGTGCTGCTGAAGGTAATCGACTTTGTTATACGTGAACAAGACCGTTGGTGCGATTTTTTTCAGTTTCTCTACATTTTTTGTATTGCTTAAGCCAATGATGACATCAGGCTTTAGCTTCATGATTTTTTCTACATTTTCATCCGATACTTCTTCCACATTTTTTAATTCCTTTTGGAAGCGTGGATTCTTTTTTGACCAAGAGTCAACGCCAACAAGGTTCACACCAAGTGACATGACATTGCCCGTGTAAGAGCCGAGAACAACGACACGTTTTGGATGCGCTGGCAGCTTAACAGGGCCATTTTCAGATTGATATGTAATCTTGTCTGACGTTGATTGTTTTCCTTTATTTGAGGAAGAGTTGCTGCTATTGCCACATGCGCTCAACGCAAGTACAAAGATGAGCATCAGAGGGAACAATATTTTCTTCATGAATGTAGACTCCTTTGAAAGCGGCATATATGCCGGATATTTGGTTGTATTAGTGATAATGATAATTATTATCACTTGGATATCATATCATAAGACTGCGGTCTGTTGTCAATTACATTTTGTCAGTTGCTGATAAAAAATAGAGGGAATCTTTTAGAAAGAAAAAAAGATCAAGGCAGCGTATGACCTGATCTTTTTTCTATTTAAACCAGCCTTTTTCTTTAGAGCGTGTGATGGCCTCAATGCGGTTTTTGACTTCAAGTTTATCTAAAATAATGGAAATGTAGTTCCGGACAGTGCCGCTTTTAATACTGAGTTCCTTTGCAATTTCTTTTGTGTTTTTGCCGTCTGCGACGAGTTCAAGAACGGATTTTTCTCGTTCGGTTAAAGGATTTTCGTCACTATATAAATCCTCCATCAATTCCGGGGCGTACACCTTTTTTCCTTTCATCACGCTGCGAATGGCACTTGCCAGATCTTCACTTGGGCTGTCTTTCAGCATATAGCCGCTAACGCCAGCTTTCAGCGCCCTTTGGAAATATCCAGAACGGGCAAAGGTCGTTAAAATGATGATTCTCACATCTGATTCCTTGAGTTCTTCGGCTGCATCAAGTCCAGATTTCCCTGGCATTTCAATATCCATTAAACATATATCAACGGGGTGTTTTTTAGCAAAATCAATGGCGTCCTGGCCGTTTGTGCCTTTTCCAACAACCGTCATATCGTCTTCTAAATCAAGTAGTGAACCGAGTGCACCAAGCAGCATTTGCTGATCTTCTGCGATAAAGATGTTGATCATTTCATTTCCTCCTATTCTTTGGCTGCTGAATCATTTGGAATGCTCATGATCAGCTTCGTCCCATGTTTTGTCTCAATATGAAGGCGTCCATTTGCAAATTCCAATCTTTCTCTAATCCCTAAAAGGCCATGTCCCTTCGTTTGAGAGGAGGGGTGATCTCCTTTAAATGTTCCATCATCTTCAACCGTGATGACGGCTTCTTTTGCCTTTTGGTGAATGGTGATTTTACAGACAGTGGCTTCACTATGTTTAACGACATTCGTAACGGCCTCTTTTATGCACATGCTCACAATGTTTTCGTTGAGAAGAGAGATGTGTTTCGGTGCTCCCTTTTCATCATAGATCAATTCAATCCCGGCCGCTTCGAGAATTTGCTTTATGTTCGACATTTCATCCTTGATTCGAATGCCTTTCATGGAGGAAACGATCTTCCGCACTTCATTAAGAGACGTTCTAGCGGTCTGCTGGACGCTTTTTAGTTCGGCACGAGCTTGTTCAGGATCTTTATAGATGAGTTTTCGAGCAAGGTCACTCTTTAAACCGATAAGAGAAAGCTTTTGGCCAAGGGTGTCATGCAGATCACGGGCAATGCGCTGCCTTTCTTCAAGCTTCACAAGATCGGCGATCCGTTCATTGGCATCTTCTAATTTCTCTTCAAGCCGTTCACGTTCTTTCCTGCTTCGAATGCTGAGAGGGAGGAGAATGGCACTAATGAGTGTGATCACAACAAAAGGAATTTGTGTGAGAAACCATCCCTTTTTTAAAATCAAGCTAAAGTTCACCGCAACAGCGGCGCTCCCGACATGAATATAGTATAAGATATAAAAAGGTACTTTTCTTTTAATATGTCCATTGAAATAGGCGATGCAAAAAGCGAAATAAATGTAGCTGTAGAGCATCACGTAGCCAGTAGAAATTGCAATCAATAGAAGGCCGAATACATATAAAGCCCAGCCTTTTGCGACAAAGGCAAAACGATACACGGCAAAAAAGACGACGTTTAATATGATGCCGATCACAATACCTAAAGTCGAAGGCGTCTTAAGGATAAAATAAAAGGGCAGGATGAAAAAAATGGCCCATATATATGGGGAAATCCCATGCAATTTTTGAATTTTAAGTTGTTTTTTCATCCGTGAATCACCTTTTCCATTTTCATTCTTTTTCACTACTTTATCAAATTGAACACGTTGCCGCATCCTGTAAATACCAACAAGCCCCTTCTATTGTAAGAAAGAGCTTGCGTCGTTTAAGCATTCTTCTTGAGAATGTCTCCTTTGATGACAGGTGTGCTTTTCGTCTGGCGCGCCTCTCTAAAGGTAACAAATGCTTTCGTTTCCTCATCCCAAAGTCTGAATTTCATTGAATCAATACTTGTTTTCAGCGTAATGGTTGGAACATTTTGAAGCGGCTCACTATGCTCATGAGCATGCTCTAAATGATAATTCGGTACCCTCGGACTTAAATGATGGACATGGTGATAACCGATATTGCCTGTTAACCATTGAAGGAGCTTTGGCAATTTGTAAAAAGAACTGCCTTCTACAGCTGCCTGCACATAATTCCAATGCTCATCAGCTTCAAAGTAAGAATCCTCAAACGTATGCTGCACATAAAACAGCCATACACCAATTGATCCAGAAATCAGAAAGATTGGACCTTGGACAAGTAACAAACCTTGCCAGCCAAAAAGGAGATAGGTAGCCCCTGCGAGCAAAACAATCGATATGTTTGTAAAATAGGTATTCCAGCGCTCTTTTTTACGAGCATTTTTGACGTTGAAGCGGTTTTGAAACAGGAAAACAAAGATCGGTCCTAAAATAAACATGACAAAAGGATTACGATAAAATCTGTAGCGAAATTTCGTCCATACAGATGCTTCTTGATATTCTTTGACTGTCAGGAGCCAAATGTCACCAGTACCTCGTTTGTCTAAATTACTGCTTGTGGCATGGTGAATCGAATGATCTCTTTGCCATTGAAGATAAGGGAAAAGGGTGAGTACACCCGTTATGAAACCAAACAGGTGATTCAGCGGCTTCTGTTTAAAAAAGGATTGATGGCAGCAGTCGTGAAAAATAATAAAGACACGTACTAAAAAACCAGCTGCAATAACCGCAAAGAAGAGGGTTAAAAGGTAGGAGATGTTCAGGCTATAATAGGCAAGAAACCAAAGCCCCAAAAATGGAATAAATGTATTAAAGAGCTGCATGATACTTTTTTTTGAATCAGCACCAGAAAATTGGCCTACTTGTTTTCTTAAAGTGGCTTGCTGCTGTGTGTTTGTTGAAGTCGTCATGAAAGTTCAAGTCCTTTCCGTTTCTTTCTACTTCAAAGTATAGAAGGAAAGTCGTCATGCTCATAGTAGCACCCATCATGTATTTGATATGACATTTGTCATGTTGGAACATCAAAAAGCCTGACAGCATCAGGGTTTGTGGATTCATTTCATCACAAATAAAAAAGTAAAGGCGCTTGGCCTTCACTTTTTATGAGCGTGCTTCATGTACTTTTAACTGCTTGCCTTTAATGGTTGTGTGACGCATAGCATTCAGTACAAGAGGACCTTTCCCGTTTAAAATATCTACATACGTTTTCGTGTCCTGAATCGTAATAATTCCAATGTCATCGAATGCAACGCCTTCTATTTTCGCAATAGTCCCAACGAAATCAACGGCCCGCAGTTTCTTTTTCTTCCCGCCGTTAAAATAAAGCTTCATAATATCTTTTTCTACGCCGGCTTGCTTATTTTCCTTTTGAATAGGTGTTTCAATCTTCTCTTCGAAGCTGGCTACATGCTGCTCTGCTTCTTCCTTCGTCGGATAAGGCTGAGTGTGGAAATCAATGCCAGCATCCTGCTTTAATTCATCAATGAGCGGCTGCGCGTGCCTTGTCATAAACGCAATCGTTTTCCCGCTTTTACCCGCTCTACCGGTTCTTCCAGTTCGATGAATATAGCGTTCTTTTTCATAAGGCAGGTCGTAATGAATGACATGTGTCATATCGCTTACATCGATTCCCCGGGCTGCTATATCTGTTGCGATCAGATAGCGGAACTCACCGTTTTTGAATTCATCCATGACGTCAAAGCGGTCTTCCTGTCTCATGCCCCCATGGATTTTGTCGCAAGGGACATCCCAATCGTCCAGCTTGATCGTCAGTTCATTCACGCGTTCCTGTGTATTGCAGAAAATGATACAGCTATCAGGATTTTCGATGACGATCGTTCGCTGGAGAAGTGAGAATTTGGCTTCTTCCTCTGTTTCAATCACGGTGTGGGTGATTTGCTGCACAGATTTTGCCTCACGTGCAATCTCAATCACTTTTGGCGATTGTAAAAATTGCTCGCTCAATTCTTTCATTTCAGCAGACATCGTCGCTGAAAACAGCATCGACATGCGCTTTGGCGGCAGATGCTGAATAATGGAAGAGACTTGATCAATAAATCCCATGTTCAGCATTTCATCTGCTTCATCTAACACGAAAAATTTGAGGTTTTCTAAAGAAAGAGTACCCTTTTCTAGGTGATCCAATATTCGCCCTGGTGTTCCGCACACAACATGGTTTTTTTGTGCAAGCTCTACTTTTTGGGCTTGAAAAGGGGCTTTTCCATAAATGGCTGCCGCTTTGATTCGTTTAAATCGTCCAAGGCTGGTGAGGTCTTGCTTGACCTGCATTGCAAGTTCGCGTGTTGGAACGAGGATGAGGGCTTGGGGTTTATTTTCAGCCCAATCCACCATTTCACATATAGGCAGACCATAGGCTGCTGTCTTGCCGCTGCCTGTCTGAGATTTGACGATTAGATCCTGCTTTGAAAAAGCAACCGATAACGTCTCGTGCTGAACGGGTGTAGGTGTATGGAAGTGAAGCGCTTCTAACGCTTGTTTCAATTCATCACTTAATGGATATTGATCAAAATGTTGTAATGGCATCGTGTTCTCCTTTTCGTACATTCATACTTGTGACATCATACCATATCTTTTCAAAGACACCATGACCTTGAATGAAAAGACATGAAAAAAAGCCCCATATAGGAGCTTTTTATTAAAGGAATCTGCGTTTGACTTTTTCCCAGTATGAGTTGTCTTTTAATTTCACCGTTTTAATCACTTTTCCTGAAAGGCCAATGTCAATTTGTTTGACGTGTTTTGTGCCGAGGGCTTCATTATCAAGCCCGATAATCGGATGGTCGTTTCCGTCCTGCACGACCTTCAGCGTCAGCTTGCGGTCACTGCTTAAGATGAAAGGAGCGCCAAGCGTACGGTACGAGTTGTTATTAAGAGATGCAAGCTCTGTCACTTGCATACAAGGGAGCATCGGATCAACCACGGCGCCGTTTACGGATTTATTGTAGGCTGTTGAGCCGGTCGGAGTCGAAATAATCATTCCGTCGCCTCTAAACGTTTCAAAGTGAAAATCATCTATATATACATCGATGACAAATGTTTTAATGATGCTAGAGCGGATCGACAGTTCGTTTAAGCAATGGAACTGATTTGTACTGTCAACGCTTACATCAATGACTGGATATTTCCTCACTTCAATCTGTTCGGTGTTCATGGCATCAATCATTTTATCAAAATGTTCTAATGAAAAATCGCAGTATAGATGCGAATTCTCAGTTTTTGATACCCCTACATACAAGCAGTCATCACGGAAATTCGTTTTGCGGACTGCTTGAAGAAATGTGCCATCCCCGCCAATTGAAGCAATAATATGGGCATCCTCTGCACGCTTTACGACTTGAAAGCCTTGATCAGTAGCGAGCTTCTCCAGAGAAGAAATGTGTCCATCCAATTCATGATCTTTTTTGTAAAAGAAAAATACATTGCGACGATTGTCTGTCATTGACGTTCTCCCCTTCGTTGTCAAAAATAGATTTCCAATATTAAAGGGCTTACATGTAAACCCTTGCTCACATTTTACACTTTTTTCATATGAAAGTAAAAACATTAGAAAGACGCCTATCATGATAGTGTTTGCTTTTTAGAAATGAGTCGATGTAAGTGATTCGAAATGACTGACTTTGAGCATAATTGAATAGCTGTTTTCTAATGAAAGAATGGTCTGGGTGTTTTGTTGTGGTGAACATCTAGACTATTAGGTGTAGGGAGAGGATAAAAAAGCCAATTTTTCGTCATGAGCTTCTCATAGTAGACGATGCAAAGTTGATCGTCATTTAAGATAGGTGCTATCATATGTTGAAATGAAATGTAAAAAAACCACAATTCCTGTGAAACATTTCATGTGGATATTCGTATGAATGAAGTGAGACAAAAAAGGAGGAGAAAGAGATGAATGCGAAAAGATGGGTAGCCTTAATCATTGCACTTGGTGTTTTCGGATCTTCAATTGTCATTAGTGTCACGATGGCCTTGTTCGAAAGTTTCAATGACAATAAAATGAGCTATCAATTCGGGGATGAAATAGAAGAGAAGGTACTAGAGGATGGCAGCGGTGCAGGTAAAATTGCTGTTCTTGAGATTAATGGAACGATTCAAGATAATGGCGGTGCATCAAGCCTTTTAGGCGGAGAAGCGTATGATCATCGTGCGTTCTTAAAAGAACTAGATAAAGCAAAAGAGGATGCATCTGTAAAAGGTGTCCTGCTGCGAGTGAATTCTCCTGGCGGCGGTGTCTATGAAAGTGCTGAAATACATAAAAAATTAGAAGAAGTGAAAAAAGCGAAGAAGCCAGTTTACGTCTCCATGGGCTCAATGGCAGCTTCTGGCGGTTATTATGTGTCGACACCAGCGAAGAAAATCTTTGCTTCACCTGAAACATTAACAGGTTCTCTAGGCGTGATCATGCAAAGCTTGAATTATTCAAAGCTGGCGGATAATTTAGGCATTAAATATGAAACCATTAAGAGCGGGAAATTCAAAGATATCATGTCTCCAAATCGTGATATGACAAAGGATGAGCGCGACATCATGCAAAGCATGGTCGACAACTCCTATGAAGGGTTTGTCAAAGTCATTTCTGAAGGACGCGGCATGTCTAAACAGGACGTCAAGAAAATTGCCGATGGCCGAGTATATGACGGAACACAGGCGAAGTCCAACGGATTAGTGGATGAGCTTGGATACTATGAAGATGCACTAAAAGCGATGAAGAAAAATGAAAAAGGCTTAAAAGGGGCAAAAGTCATCAGCTATTCTCAAAGCTTTGGCTGGAACTCTCTTCTGAATATGAGTGCAAGCAAGCTCTTTAAAAGCGAAATTGATTTTCTGAATTTAAAAGAAACACTGGCTGGCTCAAACGGGTCTAAACCGATGTATCTCTATTCAAAATAAAGGAGGGATCATAGATGGATTCTACATTCGATGAAGTAAGCGAAAGCCGCAGCCAGCAGGAAGAATTGAAGCCCGCCCTTGCGAAGCGCGCTTCAATTGAAGCGCAGGCCTTTGCAGGTTTTTGGATTAGATTTTGGGCGTTTATCCTTGATTGGCTCGTCGTTTGGGGTGTTAACCATTTGACGGTTTCTCCAATCTTTAGTCTGTTTGGCTGGTCAAAAGGAGGAGGGTGGTTTTCTCCATTTTCCGTCACAACGACGATTGTTTTCCTGCTTTATTTCGCCATCATGACGAAAATTTTTCATCAAACCCTCGGCAAGATGGTGTTTGGGATCAAAGTGGTCTCACTTCAGCCTGAGAAGCAGCTGGCATGGGATGTCATTTTCTTTAGAGAAATTGTTGGACGATATATTAATTCACTTTTTGTTCTCTATGCTGTCGTTGGGTTCTCACCGAAAAAACAAGGGGTTCATGACTACTTTGCTGATACAGTGGTCGTCCATGAACATCTATATGAAAAAACAGAATCAAACGTGTAACCAAAGGGAGTTTGACCGAAGCCGGTCAAACTCTTTTTTGATGATTGGGTATAAAATCCATAATGAGAGCCATAATCGTAGGGGAAGCATCATTTGTTATGGAGGAAGTGAGCACAGTGCTTTACGTTTGGATCGCAGCTTTTTTGTTCCTTGTGATCTTATTGATTTTCATGAAAGTGACCATTTCACTGGATTATTCGCATGCAAATGACAATGACCACATTGGGCTGAAGGTCATCACCTTATATGGAATGGTCAGACTCAAAAAAGAGATTCCGATGGTGAAGGTCAATCCGGAAGATCAAACGATTGATATTCGTGAAAAGAAAATGGCGAGCTCCAAAACGCCTAGTCAAGAAAAAGAATCCATGCATAAAAAAGTGGGAAAACGTGATATGAAGCAAATCCTTCATCAAATGGAGCGCATCACAAAAGAGATAGTAGATCTAAACCGGATCATGCGGAAGTTCTTCATTCACATCAAAATTGTATCGTTTCACTGGTCGACATGGATCGGCTTTCATGACGCCGCTTTAACAGGTGTGGCAGCCGGCGGCGTGTGGTCAGTCAAAGGAGCACTGCTTGCCTTTATGCAGGAGCATCTCACCTTTAAGCATAAACCGGTATATGAAGTCATTCCCGCCTTTCAGCACAATGTGTCACAGACCCATTTTACATGTATAGCTTATTTTCGTATTGGACATGCTATGCTTGCAGCCATTCGATTACTTGTCCATTGGTTAAAAGGGAGAAAGGCAAGAAAAAGTGCCTCTCTTCAAGCAACGAAGAATGAATCATCTGTTTAAGGAGGAACCCGAAAATGGCAGATCATCCAATCCAAGGTCTGATGAAGACAGCGATGGAAAATTTAAAAGAAATGATCGATGTGAATACGATCATCGGCGATCCAGTCGAAACCCCTGACGGCAGCGTCATTCTCACTGTGTCAAAGGTCGGTTTTGGATTTGCAGCCGGCGGCAGTGAATTTAACGGTAACCAACAGAAAGAAAAACGTTCTGATGAACAAGAACGAAAAGAACCGAGACTCCCATTTGGCGGCGGAAGCGGCGGCGGGGTATCCATTACACCAATTGCCTTCTTAATTGTGGGAACAAACGGAGTTCGAATGCTTCATTTGGATGAACACACACATCTGCTTGATAAAATATTGGATTCTGCTCCTCAAGCAATTGAACGTCTTCAGCATATGTTTAAGAAGGATGAACGGGAGCACCGCCACAAAGAACGAAAACTAGATGACATAGACCTTTAAAAAGTTAGCTGCGCTGCAGTTAACTTTTTTTTCAAAATGGACGATTAGGCTTTGCAGTTTTTTGCGTTCTCTACTATGATAGAACCATACATTTGATAAGGGAGGAATTGTTTTGGCATCGATCACATTTAAAGGGAGTTCTGTAACGCTTGTAGGAAATGAAGTGAAAGTAGGCGAGCAGGCTCCTGATTTTACGGTATTAACGAACTCACTAGGGGAAGTTTCACTTTCTGATTTAGCAGGAAAAGTGACGATCATCTCAGTGATTCCTTCTATTGATACAGGTGTGTGTGACGCACAAACAAGACGTTTCAATGAAGAGGCAGCCGGTTTAGGTCCGGTCAATATTTATACGATTAGTGCAGATCTTCCATTTGCACAAGCGCGCTGGTGCGGAGCAAACGGAATTGAAAATGTAGAAACATTATCTGATCACAGAGATATGTCTTTTGGTGAAGCGTTTGGTGTATATATGAAAGAATTGCGTTTATTGGCGCGTGCTGTTTTCGTATTAGACCCGAACGGGAAAGTGGTTTACACTGAATACGTAAGCGAAGCAACGAATCATCCAAATTATGAAAAAGCCATTGAAGCTGCGAAATCACTGTTATAAAAGCAGCATCGACAAGAGCTCCGGCTTCATACTGGGGCTCTTTTCAATGAGAATATTTAGCTTTTAACAAAGCGAGGAGAGAAAAGCATTGCAGAAAGATCAAGTGAGTACTATTTTTGAGCTGCTCGATACAGCCTCGATTCGATTGAAAAAGGAACAGAGCATTTCCTATATTGAAGCATTGGCAGAAGCAGGAGAAGCCTTTTTCCAGGCAAATGATCGAAACGGTTTACTGAAGGACTTAATAGAGAAAGCAGATTTTGCCTCCTATGATCATGAGCAGACTCGTAAAGCGTTTCAGCTCGCCGTACTGAAAGGACAAAAGGACATTTCCCATCCAAACCGTCAAATGACGCCAGATACGATTGGCCTGTTTGTCAGCTATTTGGTGAATAAATTTTTAGAAGGCCAAAAAGAGCTTGTTGTCTTTGATCCAGCAGCGGGAACAGGGAACTTATTGCTTGCTGTGTTAAACAATCTCACTGCAGAAACAAAGCGCGGCTTTGCATCTGAAATTGATGATGTGCTCATTAAAATTGCTTGGGCACAGGCGAATTTAGAAGAGAAAGAAGTAGAGCTTTTCCATCAGGACAGCCTTGAGCCGCTTCTCATTTCACCGGCAGATGTCACCGTATGCAGCCTTCCAGTCGGCTATTACCCAAATGATGAGCGTGCAGCAGACTATGACTTAAAGGCAAAAGAAGGACATGCCTTTGCGCATCATTTATTCATTGAACAAAGCCTTCGTTACACGAAAGAAGGCGGCTTCTTATTCTTCATCATTCCAAACGATTTGTTTGAAGGAAAAGAAAGTGTGCAACTAAAGGATTTCATCAAAGATCATGCTTATATGAATGCGTTAATTCAGCTGCCAGTCTCCATGTTCAAAGACAAAAAGCACGCCAAAAGCTTATTTGTCATGCAAAAGAAAAAAGAGGGGCTGCAAGCACCCAAACGGATGCTGTTTGCCAATCTGCCATCTTTCTCACAGAAGGAAGCGATGGTTGGTGTGATGAGAAAGTTAGACCAGTGGTTTATAGAAGAAAAAGAAACGAAAGAATAGCCAGAGTGATTTCTGGCTATTTTACTATTCAGAAAATAACGACTTATCGATGTAAGCGATAACAGTTCGAAGGTGTACTTGAAATGCAAAGTTTTCAATGTTTAAATGAAAAAGTCAGATATTTTTCGGACTTATCGTTAAACTATAAAAGACCCGTTCAAACAGGTTGAATATAGCACCGGAAAAAACGTGAAACCTTATATAACAACTGAGTAAAAGGAGCGACAAGAATGTCCAAAATTATTGCAATCAACGCAGGAAGCTCATCTCTTAAATTCCAATTGTTCGACATGCCAGAAGAAACCGTTTTAACGAAAGGTCTTGTTGAAAGAATCGGAATGGACAACAGTATCTTTACGATTTCTGTAGATGGAGAAAAGAAAACAGAAATCACTGATATTCCAGATCACGCAGTAGCTGTAAAAATGCTGCTTGAAAAACTAACTGAATTCAACATCATCAAGGACTTTAATGAAATTGATGGCGTAGGACACCGCGTCGTTCACGGTGGAGAAAAGTTCAGCGATTCTGTTCTATTAACAGATGAAGCGATCGATGAGATTGATCAGCTTTCAGAGCTTGCACCACTGCACAACCCTGCAAACGTTGTAGGAATCAAAGCATTCAAACAAATTCTGCCTGACGTACCAGCGGTTGCTGTGTTCGATACAGCGTTCCACCAAACAATGCCAGAGCAGTCTTACCTATACAGCCTTCCGTACGACTACTACAAAAACTTTGGTATTCGTAAATACGGATTCCACGGGACAAGCCATAAGTTCGTCACAGAGCGTGCATCAGAACTATTAGGCCGTCCGTTAGAAGAGCTTCGTTTGATTTCTTGCCACCTTGGAAATGGTGCGAGTATCGCAGCAGTAGAAGGCGGAAAATCAATCGATACATCAATGGGCTTCACGCCGCTTGCTGGTGTGGCGATGGGTACACGTTCAGGTAACATTGACCCTGCCCTCATTCCATTTATTATGGAGAAAACAGGACATACTGCTGAAGAAGTTCTTTCTACTTTGAATAAGAAGAGTGGTCTTTTAGGTGTGTCTGGTCTTTCAAGTGACCTTCGTGATATCGAAGAAGCAACAGAAGAAGGAAACGACCGTGCAGAAGTAGCTCTTGATATTTTTGCCAGCCGTATTCATAAATACATCGGTTCTTATGCAGCGAGAATGAATGGCGTAGATGCGATCATCTTCACAGCTGGAATTGGTGAAAACAGTTCAGAAGTGCGAGCACGTGTACTTCGTGGTCTAGAATTCATGGGCGTTTACTGGGATCCATCTCTTAACAACATGAGAGGCGAAGAAGCATTCATCAGCTACCCTCACTCTCCTGTGAAAGTCATCGTGATTCCTACAAACGAAGAAGTGATGATTGCAAGAGACGTTATGCGCTTAGCGTAATAAAATGGTACAGCTCTTTTCCTAATGGGAAAAGAGCTTTTTTGTTCAAAGCAGCATGCTATAATTTGTCCAATACGAAGCGAAAGGGAGCGTGCGTTAGATGAGCGTTACGGAACATAAACGAGAAGCGAAAGCGAGGCTTCATGTAAAAGTCATGACAGTCAGTGATACAAGGACAAAGGAAACGGATAAAAGCGGCCGTCTCATGATTGATTTGCTCAAAGAACAGGGACATCTTATTCTTGCATACGATATTGTAAAAGATGACATTGGAGCGATCCAAGACGCTCTGCTTGAAGGAACAAGTGAGCCCAAGATTGATGCCGTCTTGTTAAATGGGGGAACAGGAATTGCCGCAAGGGATGTCACCATTGAATCCATTACCCCTCTTTTCTCAAAAGAGCTGCCTGGCTTTGGTGAAATCTTTCGCATGCTCAGCTATACAGAAGACATCGGTTCTGCTGCTATCTTGTCTAGAGCAACTGCTGGGGTCGTTAACCAAAAAGTGGTCTTTGCCACACCAGGCTCTACCGGAGCAGTTCGTTTAGCCATGACAAAACTCATTATTCCTGAGCTTCCTCACGTCGTGCGAGAGCTTGAAAAGGATCAAAAATAGCCCAAAAAAACTCTGCCAAGAAAAATTGGCAGAGTTTTTTTCATAAAGGGGTTGAAAAAACAATTTTTCCTTGTTACAGTGTATACATACTAAATGCATGTTTATAAATTGAAACTTATTTTTATGCAAAAAACATTCACAGAATCAAAACAAGTGAGAGGAGCTTTTCAATCATGTCACAAAATAAAAAAGTCGTATTAGCATATTCCGGAGGTCTTGATACCTCTGTTGCAGTTAAATGGTTACAAGAGCAGGGATACGAGGTTGTTGCTTGCTGCCTGGACGTAGGTGAAGGAAAAGATTTAGCATTTGTTCAGCAAAAAGCACTTCAAGTCGGAGCAGTTCAGTCTTACATGATTGACGCAAAAGAAGAATTTGCTGAAGAATTCGCACTTGCTGCACTGCAAGCACACACCATGTATGAAGGAAAATACCCGCTTGTGTCTGCACTATCTCGTCCGCTCATTGCCAAAAAATTAGTGGAAGTAGCAGAGAAAGAAAATGCAGTCGCAGTTGCACACGGATGTACAGGAAAAGGGAACGACCAAGTTCGTTTTGAAGTATCCATTAAAGCATTAAATCCAGATCTAGAAGTTCTTGCACCAGTGCGTGAATGGAAATGGTCTCGTGATGAAGAGATCGACTATGCACAAAAGCATGGCATTCCAATTCCGATTAACTTAGACAGCCCGTATTCAATCGACCAAAACCTTTGGGGCAGAAGTAACGAATGCGGCATTTTAGAAGATCCTTGGGCTGCGCCGCCAGAAGGTGCGTACGATCTGACAAATCCACTTGAAAAAACACCTGACACACCTGAGATCATTGAAATCACGTTTGAAAAAGGTAAACCAACGGCGATTGACGGTATCCAGTATTCATTATCTGATCTGATCCTTCATTTAAATGAGGTCGCTGGTCAGCATGGTGTTGGCAGAATCGATCACGTTGAAAACCGTCTTGTTGGGATCAAATCTCGTGAAGTGTACGAGTGCCCAGGTGCTATCACACTTTTAAAAGCGCATAAAGAGCTTGAAGACTTAACGCTTGTCAAAGAAGTCGCTCACTTTAAGCCAATCGTTGAACAAAAAATGGCTGAATTAATATACAACGGCTTATGGTTCTCACCACTTAAAGAAGCACTAGACGCATTCTTACAAGAAACACAAAAGAACGTAACAGGTGTTGTACGTGTGAAACTATTTAAAGGCCATGCGATTGTAGAAGGACGTAAATCACCATATTCACTTTATGATGAAAATCTAGCGACTTACACAAAAGCAGATGAATTCGATCATGATGCAGCTGTAGGATTTATTAACCTTTGGGGTTTACCAACAAAAGTAAACAGCATCGTGAACAAAAAGGAGCAGGTTAAGGCATGAAAAAGCTTTGGGGAGGCCGATTTCAAAAAACACCAGAAAAATGGGTCGATGAGTTTGGCGCGTCCATTCATTTCGACAAACAATTAGTCAAAGAAGATCTGACCGGCTCCCTTGCTCATGCAAGTATGCTGAATAAATGCGGTATCCTCCAAGATGAGGAGGCCGCTGCCATCAAAGACGGACTGAATACGCTCATGAAAAAGGCAGAGGCGGATGAACTGGATTTCTCAGTAGATTATGAGGACATTCATTTAAACCTTGAAAAAATGCTCATTGATGAGATTGGACCGCTTGGCGGCAAATTGCACACAGCGAGAAGCCGGAATGATCAGGTCGCAACAGATATGCATTTATATTTGAATAACCAAGTAGAGCATATCATTGAGCTGATCTCTTCTTTTCAAAAGGTGCTTGTAGAGAAAGCAGAACAGCACGTTGAAACGATCTTTCCAGGATATACGCACTTACAGCGTGCACAGCCTATTTCCTTTGCCCATCATATGCTCGCCTACTTTTGGATGCTTGAGCGTGACAAAGCGCGCTTTCAAGATTCTTTGAAGCGGATTAACGTCTCTCCACTTGGATGCGGGGCGTTAGCTGGAACGACATTCCCAATTGATCGTGAATATACAGCAGAGCTGCTTGGCTTTGACCATATTTACGAAAACAGCCTTGATGGCGTGAGTGATCGTGACTTCATTTTAGAGTTCTTGTCTAACAGCAGCCTTGTGATGATGCACCTCTCACGTCTTTGTGAGGAAATCATTTTATGGTGCTCTCAAGAATTCAAATTCATTGAGCTTGATGACACTTACGCAACAGGCAGCAGCATGATGCCGCAAAAGAAAAACCCGGATATGGCTGAATTGATCCGTGGAAAAACGGGCCGTGTATATGGCAACCTGATGGGGCTTCTCACCATTATGAAAGGCTTGCCGCTTACGTATAACAAAGACCTGCAAGAAGATAAGGAAGGCATGTTTGATACAGTGAAAACCATCGCTGGCAGCCTGCAAATCTTCACAGGCATGATTCAAACGATGACAGTGAACGAAGATGTCATGAAAAAAGCAACAAAAGAAGATTTCTCAAATGCGACCGAAGTGGCAGACTACCTTGCGAAAAAAGGCATGCCATTCCGTGAAGCACACGAAATCGTTGGCAAGCTCGTGTATACATGCATTCAAAAAGGCATCTACTTAAGTGATCTTCCGTTTGAAACATTCACAGAAGCGAGCGGTCTTTTTGAACAAGATATTTACACCGTTCTTGATCCGTATGTCGCTGTTGAAAAAAGAACAAGTGCAGGGGGAACTGGATTCAAACAAATTCAGCTCGCTTTAGAAAAAGCAAAAGCCTGCCTAGCGTAACCTTTTAAAAAACCATTCGTATGAGACGGATGGTTTTTTGCTGTAATGCAGAAAGGAGAAGCATCCTCCTTGGAGAACATGAAAGCGTATGATGTTTTTAAGTTGGGGAGGGGGCGATAGCTCAAAAGCTGTAGGCTTTGTTTGATCAACCCATCGTCCGCATCATGAATAGCAGACAAAGGGTTCAGAAGTGCGTCCAGTGCTGGTTTATAGTAAAGTAAAGATAGTATGAGAAACACATGAACTTGCAACCTTTGCTTTAGGAGGAGATTGTGTGCGACACGCATTAATAACAGCGGGTTCTAAAGGGCTTGGAAGGAAAGTCACCGAGTCTTTACTGAATATGGGGTATTCTGTGACAGTGAATTATCGAAGTGATGATGAAGCTGTCCGGCAGATGAAAGAAGAATTGCAGGAATACGAAGAAAAGCTTCAATTTGTCCAAGGCGATGTGACAAACAAAGAAGATTTAAAAAACATGGTAGAGCTGGCAACAGAGCGATTTGGGCGGATTGATGCCTTGATCAATAATGCCGGGCCTTATATTTTTGAACGAAAAAAACTCGCGGATTACTCTGAAGATGAATGGTATCAAATGATGGAAGGCAACCTATCCGCAGTGTTCCATTTGTTCCGAATGGTGATCCCTATGATGAGAAAACAAGGCTTTGGCCGCATTATCACGTATGGCTTCCAAGGGGCAGATCATGCACCAGGCTGGATGCACAGATCAGCCTTCGGAGCGGCAAAGGTAGGGCTGGCCTCATTGACGAAAACCATTGCGATTGAAGAAGCTGAAAATGGCATCACGGCCAATATGGTTTGTCCAGGCAAAATCGTCGGAGCCATGAAAGAATCCACGATCGAGGAAGCACGTCAGATCAGAGACGGTGAAACACCAATAGGCCGGTCTGGTACCGGAGAGGATATAGGGCGCATCATCTCATTTTTATGTGATGATCGATCAGACCTCATTACAGGGACTGTCATTGAAGCGACAGGTGGACTTAACGTGATTCATAGGCATTAAGTTTTTTAGCTTTTTATACAGGGAATAGATGATATGAGATCAAAATTGAGAGGTGGACATACTACATGAAAGCTACATATCATGGACATTCAGTCGTACACATTGAAACAAACGGATACCATATTTGGATTGATCCATTTTTAAATGGAAATAAGCACACAGATATCAAACCACAGGATATCAAAGCAGATGTGATTTTGCTGACTCATGGACATGGAGATCACCTCGGTGACACCATTGAAATGGCTAAAAATAATGACGCTCTCGTCGTCGCGCCAAACGAGCTTGCTGTCTATTTAAGCTGGCAAGGGGTGAAAACGCACCCGCTTCATATTGGCGGCGGACGTGAGTTTGAATTTGGTAAAGTTAAGCTCACACAAGCGTTCCACGGTTCAGCGGTCATTGATGAAGAGGCAAAAACGATTACGTATACAGGCATGCCATCAGGTATTTTATTTACCGCAGAGGGCAAAACGATTTATCATGCTGGAGACACTGCGCTCTTTTCAGATATGAAGCTGATCGGTGAGCTGAATCATATTGAGCTCGCATTCCTTCCAATCGGTGATAACTTCACCATGGGGCCAGACGATGCAAGAATCGCAGCAGAATGGCTTCGTGCAAAGCAGGTCGTGCCGATTCACTACAGCACATTCCCGCCAATTGAGCAGGACCCGCATGCATTTGCAGACAGCCTGCACGGCGGCGTAGGTCACGTGTTAAACAGCGGAGAATCCATTGAAATTTGATCATCATGAACAAAAGCCGGCACACAAATGCCGGCTTTTTTGTTTGTCTGCATCGTGCTGAAGTAAAAGACAAATTGCTATTAAAAGCCTCCTGCCTTTATAATGAAACATAGATGAAAACGCTGAAAACAAAAAGGGTGAACGGGATTGGCGACAAAGCACGAGCAAATTTTATCGTATATTGATTCATTAGATGTCGGAGAGAAAATTTCTGTCCGGCGCATAGCGAAAGAAATGAAAGTGAGTGAAGGCACCGCTTACCGGGCCATCAAAGATGCTGAAAATAAAGGGTTCGTTAGCACCATTGAACGCGTCGGTACCATTCGAATTGAACAGAAGAAAAAAGAAAATATTGAAAAACTGACATATGCGGAAGTTGTCAATGTCATTGATGGACAGGTGCTTGGAGGACGAGCAGGCTTACATAAAACGTTAAACAAATTTGTCATCGGAGCGATGGAGCTGGATGCGATGATGCGATATACGGCAGCTGGAAACCTGCTGATCGTCGGAAACCGGATCAATGCCCACAGGCAAGCATTAGAGGCAGGAGCGGCTGTGCTGGTCACAGGCGGATTCTCAACAGATGAACAAATCATTCAGCTCGCAGATGAGCTTGAGCTGCCAATATTATCGACAAGCTACGATACATTTACGGTAGCGGCTCTCATTAACAGGGCCATTTATGACCAATTAATTAAAAAAGAGATTGTGCTTGTGGAGGATATTTTAACGCCGATTGAACGGACCGTATACTTATCACCAGAGGATAAGCTTGAGAAATGGTATGAAAAGAATTACGAAACAGGACACGGCCGCTTCCCGGTAGCAGATGATCAAATGAAGATTCACGGCATTCTCACCTCAAAGGATATTGCAGGCTATGACCGCTCTACACCGATTGAAAAGGTGATGACGAAAAATCCGCTCACAGTCATTGGCAAAACATCTGTTGCCTCTGCTGCACAAATGATGGTGTGGGAAGGCATTGAGGTGCTGCCAGTTGTAGATGATCATGCGAAGCTGATTGGGATGATTAGCCGTCAGGATGTGCTCAAGGCGCTGCAAATGATCCAAAAGCAGCCGCAGGTCGGAGAAAAACTGGATGACGTTGTGTCGAGAGGGTTTAAAGAAACCGATACAGAAAAACCGAAAGCAGATGCGGTTTATCAATATGAGGTCACACCACAAATGACAAACCAGCTTGGCAATATTTCATATGGTGTGTTTACACAAATTTTAATCGAAGCAGCCAACCGTTTCTTAAAATCTCATAAAAAAGGCGAACTGATTGTCGAAAGTCTCTCTGTCTACTTCTTAAAACCGGTACAAATGGAATCGACGATACAGATCAAGCCGAATATTTTAGAAGTAGGGCGCAAGTTTGGAAAGTTGGAAGTTGAGGTGTACCACCAATCAAATATCGTAGGGAAAGCGATGCTGATGGTGCAGCTGATGGAGAGAGGATAATGATAAAAGGGCGATTCCGAAGAAGACAAAGGACTAAAATAAACATCATTTTAGCCCTTCTCTCTCATTATGCGTGATCTTTTTCGCCTTCCTTTAAAAAGAGCGGAAGATAATGCTTGTAGGCTTTATACCCAGCCCACGTACTGCCGATACCAACTGCAACAAAAATAAATCCAATGACAAATGCGAGTGACGAACGGTTTAAAAATAATTGATTCACACCGAAGAGCAGGACAAAGCAGCCAAGTGCCATACTGGATTTGGCCGACCAGAATTTCTTCTCGACTGGACGGTTCGTACGGACATTCTTTGCTTTGTAGTATAAATAAAACATGGCAGAACTAATAATAAACACAATCAAAACAAGCATGTGTCAAGCCTCCATTGTAAGTGATTACAACCCTATTTTAAACGTAAATAGGCTTGCTTACTAGAATAAATTGTCTATTCCTCACTTTTCCGTCAGGATAGATTATGATTTAATAATAAAAAGAGTATCGCATAAGAAGGAGTTTTTATGAAAAAAGAACTGATTAGAACCATATCATTATATGACACCATCATCATCCATAGACATGTAAGACCAGATCCTGATGCGTATGGATCGCAGTGCGGCCTTACGGAAATCTTGCGTGCCACCTATCCAGAAAAAAATATTTATGCGACTGGAACCCCGGAGCCAACCCTTTCATTTTTATATGAACTCGATGAGGTACCGGACGAAGTGTATAAAGGTGCCCTTGTCATTGTCTGTGATACAGCCAATCAAGCAAGAATTGATGATCAGCGCTATTCAATGGGTGATCGATTAATGAAAATTGATCATCATCCGAATGAAGATCCTTATGGTGACTTGCTTTGGGTGGATACAGAGGCAAGCTCTGTGAGTGAAATGATTTATGAATTGTATTTAGAGGGGAAAGAAGAAGGATATCAGCTGAATACAAAGGCGGCTGAACTGATTTATGCCGGCATTGTAGGAGACACAGGCCGCTTCCTTTTCCCAAATACAACGAAAAAGACACTCAAATATGCAGGGGAACTAATCGAATATCCATTTTCATCATCAGACCTTTTCAATCAATTGTATGAGACGGATTTGAATGTCGTGAAATTAAATGGCTATATTTTTCAACATATCTCTTTGTCAGAGAATGGGGTAGCCTCTGTTTTTATTAAACGTGACATTTTGGAATCGTTCCAAACAACGGCGCAGCAAGCCTCGCAGCTTGTTGGGACACTTGGAAATATTGCAGGTATTAAAGCTTGGGTCTTTTTTGTGGAAGAAAACGATCAGATTCGTGTCAGATTCCGCTCTAAAGGCGTTGTCATTAACACCATTGCTAAAAAATATCATGGCGGCGGTCACCCGCTTGCAGCCGGTGCGTCCATTTTTGATTGGGCCGTGGCAGATGAAATCTTGCGTGATTTAGAAGAAGTATGTAAATCATCATCGTGAGAGAGGAAGGCTTCAAGTCTCCTCTCTCTTTTTTGATGCTGGAGAAAAGGGTTAATTGGATACAGGGATAAACCAGCAGCCGATGTCCGTTGAATCTTCATAGGCTTGGAGATTTTGATGCTTTAATTCTTTTTTAATTAAATGAGCCATCATTTCTGTCTCAGCATAAGCACACATGCCATCTTTGATCCGGCTTGCTTTGTCTCGTGCCATTTGACGATAGCTATAAACCTCCATTGTTCTCACCTCTTTCTATTTAGGATATCGTTCTTCTTTTAGTGTATAAAAATTTGGAGTGAAAAGCGATCATTGAGGGCAGAAATTCATAAAAATTCCACAGGATCATTTATTCAGCAAATGAAATACGCACTTCCAGTGAAAGCTTCGTATAAATCGTCAGCTCTGTCACTTTGGCGCGGTATGCCTTTTCCCGAATCGTATATTCTTTATTTTCCACCGTTCGTTTTAATAATTCCTTTGTTTTGTAGACACTTTCAATATCCTTTGTGATGACTTCTGAGATGTCCTCTTTGACCTGATCTTCAAACTTTAGCGTATCCGGTTCTGGGATTTTATATTGCTCACGATTCACGAGATGAACATCTACGCTTTGGATCAGCAGCCGCTGCTTATTATCCTCATTTAACTTATGCAAATCTTCCCGATAGAGTGTGATTTGTTCTTTCAGACTGTCCATATGGTGCTGCTGGCTTCTGAGCAGTGTCACCTGCTTTTCCTGAAAGGTTCCATATGTAAAGAGGAAAATCAGCCAGCTGATAATCGCGCCGAACATCATTCCAGCAAAAAAACGCTGCCAGCCTGGGCGTTTATACAGCTCCGGCACTCTCATGATGACACATGCTCCTGAGTGAGCCATGTAATAATGAGATATCCCGTTTGTGCACCGCCCATGGCAGAGATAATTAATAAGATCTGTTTGAAAATATCACGCGTGTTTCCTTCGAAAATGCCTCTTTCAAAGCTATAGACCGCATCAAATGTGCCGCCGATTGCGGCGACAAGCGCCCAAATTTTTAAACGGTTGGCAAGACTTGAAATAATTGATAGGGGAGGCTGACCGGATAAATATGCACCTACACCGCCTATAATGGCACCACCTAAAATCACCCCAAGTGCGATAAAGTAACAGCTAATAAAGTTCGGAATAAAGGCTTCCTTCACATCCATTTTTTCCACCTCACTCTATTCAATATATGGCGTGCTCTGGACAAGTATGAACGGACGGAAAAGAAAGAACATTTGTTTCTCACCGCATCGCGTTTTATAATGAAAGAATGACTTTAGACGAAAGGAGTGGATTAAGCATGTCTTATGTTCATCTTCAGGTCCACAGTGGATACAGCTTGTTAAGCAGTGCAGCGAAGGTAAAGGAGCTCGTGCTAAAAGCGAAAGAACTTGGCTACAAAGCGCTCGCTCTTACCGATGACCATGTGATGTATGGAACGGTTGAATTTTATAAGGAATGTAAAAAACATGGCATCAAGCCGGTCATCGGTTTAACAGCTTCTGTCTTCATAGATGAACAAGAGACAGAGGCTTATCCCTTGGTACTCCTTGCAAAAAACAATGAAGGCTATCAAAATCTGATCAAAATTAGCAGTGTGCTGAAATCAAAATCAAAAGCTGGACTGAAAGAAAAATGGCTGAAAAGCTATCATCATGGGCTTATTGCCATAACGCCAGGCACATCTGGCTATATTGAAACGCTGCTGAAGCATGATCAGTTAGAAGAAGCGCACGATGCAGCAAGCCATTTGAAACGTATTTTTGGCGGGGGGCATGTGTACATTGCGGTTCAGCCATTTCAGCAAGACGAGTCGCTTGCCGGAAAGCTGCGGGATGTCTCAAAAAGTGCGGAAATTCCACTTGTCGCGACGGGAGATGTTCATTACATCAACCGAGAGGACAAAACGGCGTATACATGTTTAAAGGCCATAAAAGCAGGACAGCAGCTTTCAGATATAGAGGAAGACCGAGGAGAAAAGCATTTCAGATCCATCGAAGAGATGACGGAATGGTATGCGGATGATCCTGAACTGCTTTCAAGAACGGTTGAGATCGCAGACCGCTGTGAAGTAGATTTAAATCTTGGACAGACAAAACTGCCATCCTATCCAACTCCTGATCAATCGACAGCAGATCAATTTTTACGAAGAGTGTGCGCGGAAGGCATGAAACAAAGAAAGATCGCTTCAAATGAAACGTATGTCAAAAGGCTTGAGTATGAGCTAAGCATTATCCAAAAAATGAATTTCAGTGATTATTTTCTTATTGTATGGGATTTTATGAAGTATGCGCATGACCACGGCATTGTCACAGGCCCAGGACGGGGGTCCGCAGCAGGCTCACTTGTTGCTTATGTTCTGTCTATTACAGATGTCGATCCGATCCGTCACGGCCTTTTATTTGAGCGTTTCTTAAATCCTGAGCGAATCAGCATGCCGGATATTGATATTGATTTTCCTGACACGAGAAGAGATGAAATGATTTCTTATGTAAAAGACAAATACGGGGACATGCATGTGGCTCAAATTGTTACGTTTGGAACGCTTGCTGCAAAGGCAGCCTTAAGGGATGTCGGACGTGTGATGGGGATTGATTCAAAGGCAGCGGACCGTCTTGCAAAGCTCGTCCCATCGAAGCCAGGGACGACGCTGAAAGAAGCGGTGGCCGCATCTCCCGAATTAAAAACGCTGCTCCAGCAATCAGAAGAACTTCGAAAGGTCTTCCAGACAGCTTTAAAGGTAGAAGGCTTGCCAAGACACACGTCGACACATGCAGCCGGCGTTGTGCTAAGCGAAGAGCCGCTGACGCAGGTTGTTCCGATCCAAGACGGCCATGATGGTGTGTATTTAACGCAGTATGCCATGAATTATTTAGAAGATCTAGGACTTCTAAAGATGGATTTCTTAGGGTTAAGAAACTTAACGCTAATCGAATCCATTAAAAACCAGATTGAAAGACAGGAGAACGTCCACATTAACTTTAGTGACATTTCGTATCAAGATCAAAAAACGTTTGAATTGTTATCAGCAGGAGATACAACAGGGATTTTCCAGCTTGAATCACAGGGGATGCGCCAGGTGCTAAGACGGCTGAAACCTTCTAGTCTAGAAGACATCGTGGCAGTCAATGCCCTCTACCGGCCAGGTCCAATGGAGAATATCCCGCTCTTTATCGACCGAAAGCACGGCAGGGTGAAGGTCTCTTACCCGCACCCAGATTTGTATGACATTTTAAAGGACACTTACGGGGTCATCGTTTACCAAGAGCAAATCATGCTGATTGCAGCAAAGATGGCGGGCTTTCAGCTAGGCGAGGCCGATCTATTAAGAAGGGCCGTTTCAAAAAAGGATAAAAAGGTCCTTGATGAAGAGCGAAGCCATTTTGTTGAAGGATGCCTAAAAAAGGAGTATCCTGTTAACATTGCAAATGATGTTTATGACTTAATCGTCAAATTTGCAAACTATGGTTTTAATAGAAGCCATGCTGTCGCATATAGCATGATTGGCTTTCAGCTTGCTTATTTAAAAGCGCATTATCCGTTATATTTTATGTGCGGACTTTTAACTAGTGTGATTGGAAATGAAGACAAAGTCGCTCAATATTTCTATGAGGCAAAGGAAAAAGGGATCTCTGTGTTGAAGCCTTCTATTAATAAGAGTGAATTTCCATTTACGGTTGAAAAAGGGGAGATCCGCTACAGCTTAAGAGCGATCAAAAATGTCGGAGTGTCAGCTGTAAAGGATATATACAGAGCAAGACAGGAAAAGCCGTTTGAAGATTTATTTGATTTTTGCGCAAGGGTATCACCAAAGAGTGTAAACCGAAAAACGATTGAAGCGCTCATTTTTTCAGGGGCGATGGATGAGTTTTATCCAAATCGTGCTTCGCTTTTAGCATCGATAGATATTGCGTTAGACCACGTGTCATTTTTAACACCTGAGGACCAGCTGGACTTTCTTGGGGATACAACCTTCTCCATTAAGCCAAAATATGCTGAGATAGACGAACTGCCGCTTGTCGACCTTTTGCAATTTGAAAAAGAGGCACTCGGTTTATATTTATCAAACCACCCAGTACAAGCGTATCGAGATCGTTTAAGAGAGAATGGAGCAGTAGAAATCATCAGACTTTCTTCTTATATAAAGCGAACGATCTCAATGGGTGGTCTTTTGACAAAAGTGAAATCGATTCGAACAAAAAATGGACAATCGATGGCATTTGTCACATTTGGGGATGAAACGGGAGAAATGGAAGGCGTCGTCTTTCCAGAGCAATTCAGAAAGCTGTCCCCCTTACTTGAGGAGGGCGCCATGCTTTATGTTGAAGGCAGAATAGATGTCAGAAATGACAGCAGTCAAATCATCGTGCAAGAAGCAGTTCTGCTTGAAGAGATGGGCACAAAAAGAAAAGAGTCTGTCTACATTCGGGTGAAAGAAGAAAACCATACGCAGGAGCTGCTTGAGCAAGTAAAACGAGTGATCTCTTTGCACAGCGGAGAAGCAGATGTCTATTTGTATTATGAAAAGCAAAAAAAGACGATGAGACTTCCAGATGCATACAAAGTTCATGCAGATCATGCCGTGATCTTCCAGTTAAAAGAGCTGCTCGGTGAACAAAACGTTGTGATTAAATGATGACAAA
Source organism: Bacillus pumilus (assembly GCF_024498355.1). GTDB lineage: Bacteria > Bacillota > Bacilli > Bacillales > Bacillaceae > Bacillus > Bacillus pumilus_P. The sequence continues at coordinate 2,528,839 of NZ_CP101833.1, read as the reverse complement.
TCGTCTGAATATGTTTTACAATTTCACCTATTGTGTTATCATTTTAAAGATTCTGTGTATTTAAACTGCCAAGTATGTGCTTATCAACTTAGCAATTCATTAAATCATTTTCCACTTGAAGGAGTGTTCATCACATGTCATTAAGAGAAGAAGCATTACATATGCACAAAGAGAATCAAGGCAAACTCGAATCAAAATCAAAAGTACAAGTGAAAAATGCGAAAGACTTGAGCTTGGCTTACTCACCAGGTGTTGCAGAGCCATGTAAAGATATTTATGACGACACAAGCAAAGTGTATGATTATACAATGAAAGGTAATATGGTCGCTGTTGTCACAGACGGAAGCGCTGTGTTAGGGCTTGGAAATATCGGTGCGGAAGCATCTCTTCCGGTCATGGAAGGTAAAGCTGTATTATTCAAAAGTTTTGCAGGTGTTGATGCATTCCCAATCGCACTTGCAACAAACGATGTAGACAAAATCGTTGAAACAGTGAAGCTTCTTGAGCCGACGTTTGGCGGCGTGAACCTTGAAGATATTGCAGCACCAAACTGCTTCATCATTGAAGAGCGTTTGAAAAAGGAGACAAACATTCCTGTTTTCCATGATGATCAGCATGGAACAGCGATTGTAACAGTGGCAGGACTTGTCAATGCCCTTAAACTGTCTGGAAAATCAATGTCTTCAATCAAAGTTGTTGCAAACGGCGCTGGCGCAGCAGGTATTGCGATTATCAAACTTCTTTATCATTTCGGTGTACGTGATATCATTATGTGTGATACAAAAGGCGCTATTTATGAAGGCCGTCCAAATGGTATGAATGCAGTGAAAAACGAAGTAGCTAAATTTACGAACCAAGACCGTAAAGAAGGCTCTTTAGAAGAAGTAATTGAAGGCGCAGATGTCTTTATCGGCGTTTCAGTAGCAGGTGCTTTAACAAAAGAAATGGTTGGAAAAATGGCAAAAGATCCTGTGATCTTCGCAATGGCAAATCCAAACCCAGAGATCATGCCAGAAGATGCACATGCAGCAGGTGCAAGTGTTGTAGGAACTGGCCGTTCTGACTTCCCGAACCAAGTGAACAACGTCCTTGCATTCCCTGGCATTTTCCGCGGAGCGCTCGATGTACGTGCAACACACATTAACGAAGAAATGAAAATTGCAGCTGTTGAAGCGATTGCTTCCCTTGTATCAGATGAAGAATTGTCAGCGGAATACGTCATCCCTGCACCATTTGATGCACGTGTAGCACCAGCGGTAGCTAAAGCAGTGGCAAAAGCAGCAATGGAAACAGGCGTTGCAAGAATCAAAGTAGACCCAGAAGCTGTTGCAGAAAAAACAAGAAAATTAACGATTATCGGCGAGTAATCGAATTGGAAAAGTGTGCACGTTCTTTCTGGAATAGGAGGAAAGGCGTGCACCATTTCCTCTCTGATACGAAAATTTTTTCATCCGGAATGAGATTTTTTTGTAGACGTTCACAATTCAAATATATCAACTGCTCAGCGCCCCAAACACATACTCATTTCTCATCAATTCCCCACTAAAAAAATGGAATGAAGGATGACAGCGTTTGACAAAAAAAGTACAATAGTTTCGGTACAGTTATGACATGTCCTATAATAGTGGATGTGCGTGTAAAGAAAAAACCCTTCAAAAAGGGAGGTAGTCATTTGTCAATCAAGAACATTTTCAGTAAAAAGAAAAAATATGCATCTGTACCCTCTGAACAGGCAAGTCAAGATGTCCCTGAAGGCATCATGACCAAATGTCCGCAATGTAAAAAAATAATGCTCACCAAAGAACTAGATAAAAATTTACGTGTTTGTATGAATTGCGGCAGACATTTGCAAATGAATGCAAAACAGCGTATTGAAAGCCTTGTAGACGAAGGCACATTTGAAGAATTTAACGGGCACCTGATTTCTGAAAACCCGCTCGGTTTCCCAGGCTACGAAGAAAAGCTTGAGAAAGACAGAGAAAAGACATCTTTGAATGAAGCCATTGTCACAGGTAAAGGTGAAATTGAAGGCCAAAGTGCTGTAATTGCTGTCATGGATGCCACGTTCCGTATGGGAAGTATGGGCTCGGTCGTTGGTGAAAAGATCACACTGGCTATTGAGAAAGCAAAAGCGGACAAGGTGCCATTTATTATCTTTACTGCATCTGGCGGAGCGAGAATGCAAGAGGGGATTCTCAGTCTCATGCAGATGGCAAAAACAAGTTCAGCATTAAAGCTGTTCAGCGAGGACCAAGGTTTGATTATCTCTGTGATGACCAACCCGACAACTGGCGGTGTATCAGCTAGTTTTGCGTCTCTCGGTGATTACAACTTTGCAGAACCTGGTGCATTAATTGGTTTTGCAGGCCGCAGAATCATTGAACAAACCATTCGTGAAGACCTGCCAGAGGACTTCCAAACGGCTGAATTTTTAATGAAGCATGGTCAATTGGATGCTGTCATTCACCGTGCAGAGATGAAAGAAAAACTGGGTCAAATCTTAGCATTACACAGCACAGGAGGTGAACGAGAGTGGCTGGAGAACTAGAATTTGAAAAACCTGTCATCGAACTTAGAGCGAAGATTGATGAATTGAAAAAGTTCACACAAAACTCAGAAATGGATTTAAGTGCAGAAATTGAGCGCCTTGAAACACGTCTGAGTAAGCTTGAAGCGGACATTTATACAAATTTAAAACCATGGGACAGAGTGCAAATTGCACGTCATGCCATGCGTCCAACAACTCTCGATTACATTCAAGAGCTGTTTGACAACTTTTTCGAATGTCATGGTGATCGTTTCTATGGCGATGATGAAGCCATTGTTGGAGGAATCGCCACGTTTAAAGGGCTTCCTGTCACAGTCATTGGCCATCAGCGTGGAAAAGACACAAAAGAAAACTTGCGCCGTAATTTCGGAATGCCTCATCCAGAAGGTTACCGTAAAGCGCTGCGCTTGATGAAACAAGCAGATAAATTTAATCGCCCCATCATTTGCTTTATTGATACAAAAGGAGCTTATCCTGGTAAAGCAGCTGAAGAACGCGGGCAAAGTGAAGCAATTGCGAAAAACTTATTCGAAATGGCAGGACTTCGTGTACCGGTTGTCTGTATTGTCATTGGAGAAGGCGGAAGTGGCGGAGCACTAGGCTTAGGCGTAGGAAACCACCTATTCATGCTAGAGAACTCAACGTATTCAGTGATTTCACCTGAAGGTGCAGCAGCACTGCTCTGGAAGGACTCATCACTTGCTAAAAAAGCTGCAGAAACAATGAAAATTACCGCTCCAGACCTAAAAGAATTAGATATTATAGATGATGTTATTAAAGAAGTGCAAGGTGGAGCACATCGAGACGTGAAACAACAAGCAGCCTACATGGATCAAACATTAAAACAGTCACTTACATCTTTGCTCAAACTATCGCCAGAAGAATTAGTCGAACAAAGATATCAAAAATACAAAGCAATTGGCAAAGTGTCGATTGAAAATCAATATATTGGGGTAAACTAAATAAACGTACAGCCTTTTTGGCTGACGTTTATTTTTTTTCATCTTTTTTTATGAAAACCTTCCTTGTGTAAGCGCTATTTGAAAATAATTTTCTTTTGTTTTCATAAAATTTGAAACGTCTGAAAACCTTGATATGATAAGGTTTAGAGCGCTTGATCCTACAAGTTTTTGAGAGATTTGCTTTCATGACTTTCTTAACTTTTGTTTAAAAACGGTTTATTTAATTGTATAATAAGTACGGTTTTAGAAATTCGTATTGAAAACATCCGGTTTTGCTCATGATTGTTTTCAAGCAATGGAAATGGTATGTTTAATTCATATATGGTCTCTGAGGTGAAAAAGATGAAGCGTATAGGAGTTTTAACGAGCGGTGGGGATTCCCCAGGAATGAATGCAGCTGTGCGCGCAGTTGTAAGAAAAGCAATTTACCATAATGTTGAAGTTTACGGTATTTATAATGGATATTCAGGTCTAATTAACGGTAAAATTGAGAAACTCGAAATAGGTTCAGTAGGCGATATTATTCATCGTGGAGGAACAAAACTTTACACGGCAAGATGCCCTGAATTCAAGACAGTTGAAGGTCGCGAAAAAGGGATTGAAAACTTAAAAAAATTCGGTATTGAAGGGCTTGTTGTCATTGGTGGAGATGGCTCATTCATGGGAGCGAAGAAATTAACAGAGCTCGGTTTTCCATGTGTAGGTGTCCCTGGCACGATTGACAACGATATTCCAGGTACTGATTTCACTATTGGCTTTGATACAGCACTGAATACTGTCATTGATGCCATTGATAAAATTCGTGATACAGCCACATCTCATGAACGTACATACGTAGTGGAAGTAATGGGAAGACATGCTGGTGATATTGCCCTCTGGTCAGGTCTTGCGGGCGGAGCTGAATCTATTTTGATTCCTGAAGCAGACTATGACATGGACGAAATTATTGCCAGATTGAGAAGAGGTCATGAGCGCGGCAAGAAGCACAGTATCATCATCGTAGCAGAAGGCGTAGGCAGCGGTGTTGAATTTGGCAAGCGAATTGAAGAGGAGACAAGCCTTGAAACACGTGTATCTGTCTTAGGACATATTCAGCGCGGAGGTTCTCCAAGTGCGTTTGACCGGGTGCTGGCAAGCCGTTTAGGAGCGTATGCAGTGGAGCTTCTTCTTGAAGGAAGTGGCGGACGCTGTGTGGGCATTCAAAGCAATGAACTCGTTCATCACGATATTTTAGAAATCTTAGATAAAAAACATACAGTCGATCAACATATGTACCGACTTTCACAAGAGCTCTCTATATAAAACGAGAAGACCTTAGGAGGAACAGTAATGAGAAAGACAAAAATCGTTTGTACAATCGGTCCAGCAAGTGAAAGCATTGAAACGCTGACTGAATTGATTGAAGCAGGAATGAATGTAGCCAGACTAAACTTCTCTCATGGAGATTTTGAAGAGCATGGTGCACGCATCGAAAACATTCGTAAAGCAGGTAAAACTTTAGGCAAGGACATTGCGATCCTTCTTGATACAAAAGGTCCAGAGATCCGTACACGTACTGTTGAAAACGGCTCAATTGAGCTAGTAGCTGGTGCTGATCTCATCGTGAGTATGGAAGACATTGTAGGGAATACGGAAAGAATTAGTGTGACGTACGAAGATTTAATTCATGATGTAGAAGTGGGCTCAACCATTCTATTAGATGATGGTCTCATTGGTTTAGAGGTTAAAGAACTCAACAAGGACCGCAAAGAAATCGTCACGAAAGTCATGAATACTGGCACGCTCAAAAACAAAAAAGGTGTAAACGTACCAGGTGTGAGTGTGAACCTGCCAGGTATTACAGAAAAAGATGCCAATGATATTCTGTTCGGAATTGAACAAGGCGTTGATTTCATCGCAGCTTCTTTTGTAAGACGAGCTTCTGATGTTCTTGAAATTCGTGAGCTTCTTGAAAAGAATAACGCGGCTGACATTCAAATCATTCCTAAGATTGAAAACCAAGAGGGTGTTGATAACATCGATGAGATCCTTGAGGTATCAGACGGTCTGATGGTTGCACGTGGAGACCTTGGTGTAGAGATCCCAGCAGAAGAAGTACCGCTTGTTCAAAAAATGCTGATTAAAAAATGCAATCGTTTAGGCAAGCCTGTGATCACAGCTACTCAAATGCTGGACAGCATGCAGCGTAACCCTCGTCCAACTCGTGCGGAAGCAAGTGACGTGGCAAATGCGATATTTGACGGCACAGATGCGATTATGCTTTCTGGTGAAACAGCAGCAGGGACATACCCAGTTGAAGCTGTACAAACGATGCACAACATTGCATCACGTTCAGAGGAAGCACTAAACTATAAAGCGATTCTTTCTCGCAGAAGCGAAGAAGTAGAAGTCAGCATTACAGATGCCATCGGCCAATCAGTTGCGCATACAGCAATGAAGCTTGACGTGGCAGCGATTGTGACACCTACTGAAAGCGGTCATACAGCGAGAATGATTTCAAAATATAGACCAAAAGCACCAATCGTAGCGGTAACAGCAAACGAATCAGTGGCTAGAAAGCTATCTCTTGTATTCGGCGTATTTGCTAAGAGCGGATCAAATACGAACTCTACAGATGAAATGCTTGAGAATGCAGTAGAGAAGTCAATTGAAACTGGCTATGTCAGACATGGCGACTTGATTGTGATTACAGCAGGTGTGCCAGTTGGTGAAACAGGTACAACGAACTTAATGAAAGTATATGTTGTCGGTGACATCATTGCGAAGGGTCAAGGAATTGGCCGTAAATCTGCATTTGGACCGGTTGTCATTGCACAAAGCGGAAAAGAAGCAGACGAAAAAATGTACGATGGTGCAATTCTTGTAGCGAACTGCACAGACCGTGATATGATGGGCGCTTTAGAGAAAGCATCTGCTCTTATCACAGAAGAAGGCGGTTTAACAAGCCATGCAGCAGTCGTTGGACTCAGCCTTGGCATTCCAGTGATTGTTGGTCTTGACAGCGCAACAACACTTCTAAAAGAAGGCGAAGAGATTACAGTAGATCCAACACGCGGAGCGATCTACAAAGGCCGTGCAAGCGTCCTTTAAATCACACACGAGGGGAGTTGTCTGACTCCTCTCTTTTTTTATGTTACACTAAAAAAAGTAAACAGCTTTCGATGAAAGATACCCCATGAGGTGATATGGTTGAAATATTTTCTACTATTATTGATTCTGTTCCCTGCAGTGGAAATTAGTTTGTTTTTAATCTCAAGTAAAATCATTGGCATTTTACCAACGATGCTCATCATCGTGCTCACGAGTGCATTAGGTGCTTATTTTGCAAGAAAGCAAGGAATTGAAGCATTTCAGAAAGTGCAGCGAGATTTACAATATGGCAAGATGCCAGGGGCAACCATTGTAGATGGCTTTTGCATTCTCATTGGCGGTTTGCTGCTGCTCATTCCAGGCTTCTTATCGGATCTCATTGGGGCCTTGCTGCTCATTCCGATGACGAGAAAACGAATCAAGCCGCTCTTTGAACGCTGGCTCAGAAACATGTCAAACCGGAAACGCTATACCATTATTCGCTAAAGAGACCTCATCAGAAGGTCTCTTTTACTTTTGCATGCCATACCTAATGTACTGATAAATATCCCTGAAAACACCTGCATTACGAAACGCCTGCCATACGACAAGAGAAGCAGGGCCAAGGGCAAGTCCGAGAAAACCAAACCATTTTAACCCGACAAATAGCGCTACAAGCGTTGCTAAAGGATTAAGTCCGATGGATTTACTTAAGACTTTCGGCTCTGATATTTGTCTTTGAATTAATACGACAATATACAAAATGCCCAGCCCGATGGCAAGTGAAAGATTGCCTGTCATGGCGGAGTAAATGATCCAAGGTAGAAAAACAGTTCCGCTGCCGATGTAAGGAAGTAAATCGACAAGCCCAATACATAATGCGATCACAAAAGCATGATCGACTTTTAAGATGATCAGCCCGATGAGCACGATGCCGATGGTTATGGCAACGAGCAGAAGCTGAGCTTTCATAAAGCCAGTAATCGCTTTTTTGATTTCAGATAAAATGGCGCGTGTATGCTGCATCCACTTTGCGGGAAAGATACGTGAACCATATTTTTTTAAAGTAAACCAATCTTTTGTGATAAAAAAAGTCGCTAGTGCGGAAAATAAAAGCGTTGCTGCTGCATCAGGCAAAAGACCTAAAAAAACCGGAATGAGTTCGAGTGTTTTTGAAAGAAAAGTCCCGATTTTCGCGGCTGCTTCGTCGCCAAGTGCTTGAATTTGTCCCAAAATTGATTCCTGTTGTCCTGCTTGAAGTGTATTAAATTGGGCAGTCAAATCATGATATAAAGGCAGAATTTTATTTGTGAAAAACTGCTCCACAATACTGATCATTTGATCAAGGTGACCAGGCAATACTTTTGCTAAATAAGCACTTCCTGAAATGATTTCCGCTACTAAAAGCGTCATTAAGCCGGCTGCAGCCACTAAAAAGAGCAATAGAACAATAACCACGACAAACCCTCTTGGCATCCCGGTGATCTCTTCTATTTTGCAGACGGCAGGATGAATCAAACAGGACACAACAAGTGCGATCCAAAAAGGATATAAAAACGGAAAAGACTGATATAAAAAGACAACCGCAAACACGGCAATGCTGATCATCATCAAACTTCGCAGAAAAATGGCCACATAGGCGTGATTCACACAATCCCCTCCAAAAAAACAAGCATGTCCGATACTTCATTTTATTCAAAAAGATTAGTAATATGAAAAGGTCGCAATAAAAAGAAAGGAAGGGGCGGCGTATGTTTACTCAAGCAAATTTATTTTTGGTTCTTTTACTCGTGATTGCACTTATTGCGAAGAACAATTCGTTAATTTTAGCGGTTTCTGTGCTGATTGTGATTAAGCTCATTGGCCTGGATCAGAAAATTTTCCCGGTTCTGCAATCAAAAGGCATCAATTGGGGGGTGACCGTCATTACAATTGCTGTGCTTGTGCCGATCGCAACAGGTGACATTGGATTTAAGCAGCTTGGAGAAGCGGTGAAATCTTCCTATGCTTGGATTGCACTTGGAGCGGGTATATTAGTAGCACTTATTGCAAAAAACGGCATTGTACTACTCGAAAATGATCCGCATATTACGGCAGCGCTTGTATTCGGCACGATTTTGGCCGTCAGTTTATTTAAAGGTGTGGCTGTTGGCCCGCTGATCGGTGCAGGAATTGCCTATTTGGCGATGCAAGCTGTGAAATTTTTCAGCGGATGAAAAGAGAGTGGCTCATGTCACTTTCTTTTTTATTTTTTTCTTGCGCGAGCTTTTGCAATAAAACATAATTAAATATATTAAAAGAAGTAAAATCCCTTTATTCCATGCCCTAAACGGAAGGCTGAAAAAAAATTTATCAAAAAAAATTATAGTTAAACATTTAACAAATGTCTGATTATTGTTTATAATGGGAATAGGCTTAATTTTGAACTCATTGATCACACAAGAGATATGAGGCTAAAAGCGCTCTAACCGTATAGGTAAATGTAAGCATTTTCTTTTCTGAACCTGCCACCATATTCGGATTGGATAGCGCTTTCAAAAGCGAGAATTCTGCAACGAAGGGGAATCTTTTTAAAAAGGGGAGATTGAACATGACAGCAACAAGAGGTCTAGAAGGTATTGTGGCAACAACTTCATCCGTAAGCTCAATTATTGATGATACTCTTACTTATGTAGGGTACAATATTGATGATTTAACTGAAAAAGCTACATTCGAAGAAATTGTCTACCTGTTATGGCACTTAAAGCTGCCGAATGAGCAGGAGCTGAGTGAACTAAAACAGCAGCTCAATGAAAATGCTCACATTCCGCAAGAAATCATTGAGCACTTTAAATCTTATTCGCTGGATGGGGTTCATCCAATGTCTGCGATTCGTACAGCGGTATCCTTACTAGGTTTACTCGATGATGAATCAGAGATTATGGACAAAGAAGCGAATTACAGAAAAGCCATTCGATTACAGGCGAAAATTTCTGGTCTTGTCGCTGCGTTCTCACGCATTCGAAAGGGGCTTGAGCCTGTACAGCCAAAAGAAGAATACAGCTATGCTGCGAACTTCTTGTATATGCTAAACGGCGAAGAACCATCACCAGTAGAAATTGAGGCAATTGATAAGGCACTCATTCTACATGCGGATCATGAATTAAATGCGTCGACATTTACAGCACGTGTATGTGTTGCTACACTGTCAGATATCTACTCTGGTGTAACAGCAGCCATCGGCGCGCTTAAAGGACCGCTTCATGGCGGCGCCAATGAAGGCGTGATGAAGATGCTTTCAGAAATTGGCGAAGTCGAAAACGTAGATTCCTATATTCATGGTAAGCTAGAGAAGAAAGAAAAAATTATGGGCTTTGGCCACCGTGTATACCGCCAAGGTGACCCGCGTGCTAAACATCTAAAAGAAATGAGCCAGCGTTTAACAAACCTGACTGGTGAGCCGAAATGGTATGAAATGTCTGTTCGCGCAGAGGAAATCGTGACATCAGAGAAAAATCTTCCACCGAATGTCGATTTTTATTCTGCATCTGTATATCACAGTCTTGGTATTGATCATGACTTGTTTACACCAATTTTCGTGATCAGCCGATTCTCTGGATGGATCGCTCACATTTTAGAGCAATATGACAACAACCGTCTTATCCGTCCAAGAGCTGATTACATTGGACCTGATCTTCAAACGTTTGTTCCGATCAGTGAAAGAGACTAATGTTTATAGAATAAGCGGAGGCTGATCCAAATAAACCAATCAGCCTCCATATCAACAAAAAACGAATCATGTGAAAAACTTCTTCGCTTGCAGACATCAAGCCAAGAAGTTTCAAATATTCACTACATAACCTGGGAGGTAATATCATTGTCACAAGGCGAAAAAATTACAGTTACTGGCGGCGTATTGAATGTACCAAATAATCCAATTATCCCGTTTATCGAAGGGGACGGAATCGGTCCTGACATTTGGAAAGCAGCATCAAGAGTTCTTGAAGCAGCTGTAGAAAAAGCATATAAAGGTGAAAAGCAAATCACTTGGAAAGAAGTATATGCAGGTGAAAAAGCTTACAATAAAACTGGAGAGTGGCTTCCAGAGCAAACGCTTGAAGACATTCGTGAATACTTAATTGCTATTAAAGGACCACTTACAACACCAATTGGTGGAGGAATCCGTTCATTAAACGTGGCACTTAGACAAGAGCTTGATTTATTCACATGCTTACGTCCAGTTCGCTGGTTCCAAGGCGTACCATCTCCTGTGAAACGTCCAGAAGATACAGATATGGTTATCTTCCGTGAGAACACTGAAGATATCTATGCAGGAATCGAGTATGCAAAAGGATCAGACGAAGTGAAGAAGTTAATCGACTTCTTGAAAAACGAATTAGGTGTGAACAAAATCCGTTTCCCAGAAACTTCAGGTATCGGGATCAAGCCAGTTTCTGAAGAAGGAACATCTCGTCTTGTCAGAGCAGCTATCCAATATGCAATTGACCAAGGTCGTAAATCTGTGACGCTTGTTCACAAAGGAAACATCATGAAATTTACAGAAGGTGCCTTCAAAAACTGGGGCTACGAAGTGGCTGAAAAAGAGTTTGGCGACAAAGTCTTTACATGGGCACAATATGATCGTATTGTAGAAAAAGATGGAAAAGATGCGGCAAACAAAGCGCAAAGTGAAGCAGAAGCTGCTGGCAAAATCATTGTCAAAGACAGCATTGCAGATATTTTCCTTCAACAAATCCTAACTCGTCCAGCTGAGTTTGAGGTTGTTGCAACAATGAACTTAAACGGAGACTACATCTCTGATGCACTTGCAGCACAAGTTGGTGGAATTGGTATCGCACCAGGGGCAAACATCAACTACGAAACAGGACACGCTATTTTTGAAGCGACTCACGGAACAGCTCCGAAATATGCTGGTCTTGATAAAGTGAATCCATCTTCTGTTCTTCTATCAGGCGTGCTTTTACTTGAGCACCTTGGCTGGCAGGAAGCAGCTGATCTAGTGATTCAATCTGTTGAAAAAACAATCGCATCAAAAGTCGTCACATACGATTTTGCTAGATTAATGGATGGCGCAACAGAAGTGAAGTGTTCTGAGTTTGCTGACGAGCTCATCAAAAACTTGTCTTGATTCTTAAACTTTAAAGTTAAAGGGGAAAAAAGAAATGGCAAACAAGCGTAAAAAAGTATCTGTCATCGGAGCAGGCTTTACTGGAGCAACTACAGCATTTCTAACGGCTCAAAAAGAATTAGCGGATGTCGTATTAGTCGATATTCCTCAGCTTGAGAACCCAACAAAAGGGAAAGCACTTGATATGCTGGAAGCAAGCCCTGTTCAAGGCTTCGATGCAAACATTACAGGAACATCTAACTACGAAGATACAGCCGGTTCTGATGTAGTGGTCATTACGGCAGGAATTGCAAGAAAGCCGGGAATGAGCCGTGACGACCTCGTGTCAACAAATGAAAAAATCATGCGCAGTGTGACACGCGAAATTGTTAAATATTCTCCAGAAGCGATCATTGTTGTGTTAACAAACCCTGTTGATGCAATGACATATGCAGTTTATAAAGAATCAGGATTACCAAAAGAAAAAGTCATTGGACAATCGGGCATTCTTGATACAGCACGTTTCCGTACGTTCGTTGCTCAAGAATTAAACCTATCTGTCAAAGATGTGACGGGCTTTGTACTTGGTGGACATGGCGATGACATGGTTCCGCTTGTTCGTTACTCTTATGCAGGTGGTATCCCGCTTGAAACATTGATTCCAAAAGATCGAATTGATGCGATTGTTGAAAGAACAAGAAAAGGCGGCGGTGAAATCGTCAACCTATTAGGTAACGGTAGTGCGTATTATGCACCTGCTGCTTCACTAGTTGAAATGGTTGAGGCGATCCTAAAAGATCAGCGCCGCGTCATCCCAACGATTGCATACCTTGAAGGTGAATATGGCTACGAAGGCATTTACCTTGGTGTTCCAACAATCGTAGGTGGAAACGGCCTTGAGCAGATCATTGAGCTTGAGCTGACAGAAGAAGAAAGAAGTAAGCTTGATCAATCTGTTGAATCTGTTAAGAACGTCATGAAAGTATTGTCTTAATATGAATCAAAAAGAAGGCTTCTCTTAATAGGGGGCCTTCTTTTTGTTTACAAAACAAAACTTGTCGAAATTTTAAATTGTCCTCTTGTTAAGCTTTCGTTAAAATGAAAGAGAAAGCATGACTTCTCGCTTTTCACATAAGATACAAAAAACCGGATGCAGGGGAAATCACTAATTGGAGGCACAACATGAATAAAAAAATATTAGTTGTGGATGATGAAGAATCGATTGTAACACTTCTAAGCTATAACCTTGAAAGGGCGGGCTATGATGTCGTCACAGCAAGAGATGGGGAAGAAGCACTTGAAAAAGCAGCAAGTGAACAGCCTGATCTCATTGTATTAGATTTAATGCTTCCGAAGATGGACGGCATTGAAGTGTGCAAACAACTGAGAATTCAAAAAATGATGTTCCCTATTTTAATGCTGACAGCAAAGGACGATGAATTTGATAAGGTGCTCGGCCTTGAACTTGGAGCCGATGATTACATGACAAAGCCATTCAGTCCTAGAGAAGTTGGTGCTCGGGTAAAAGCCATTTTGAGACGAGCGCAGCAATCTCAGCCTGTCCCCACGCAAGAGGAGAAGGAAGAGATCATTGCAGACCAAATCAAAATTGGTGAACTCCGCATTTTACCTGAACATTACGAAGTCTACTTCCAAGAAGAACGTTTAGAGCTTACGCCAAAGGAATTTGAACTGCTGCTTTATTTGGCCAAGCATAAAGGCCGTGTTCTCACGCGTGATCTATTATTAAGTGCCGTATGGAATTATGACTTTGCAGGAGACACACGTATTGTGGATGTTCATATCAGCCACTTGCGAGACAAAATTGAAAAGAATACAAAAAAACCAGCATATATTAAAACCATTCGCGGCTTAGGCTACAAATTGGAGGAGCCTAAGCCAAATGAGTAAAATTAGGACCCGCCTGTTTTCAGGGCTCATCTTTCTCCTTTTTATTGTGTTTGTTGCACTTGGTCTTTTCCTGGATCACATGTTTCATGTTTTCTATGAAACAAAATTAACGGAACGAATGGAAAAGGAATCGAGCTTTCTCCTTTCTTCAATGAATGGTGATGATCTGAAGGCGGACCAAAACAAGGAGATCCTCAAACAGGCAAAGCAGCATCTCGATATGAATGCGTCGATTGTGGACCTGAAGGGGAATATCATACATACAACGGGTCAAGCAGAACAAAGAGCCATTATTCAAAACACGCTGAAAAATGAACGCCTGCAAACAAAAGGAGCGGTCATTGATGATGAGAAGGATGCGCTATTTCATTATGTAGTCCCTATCATGAATCAAAACGAACCAGGGGGATATTTATTTCTTCATGCTTCATATCAGCCTTTAAATGAAATTGACGGCCAGCTGTGGCTTGCATTAGCCTTTTGTCTTGGTTCGGCTATCATAATCATCGTCTTCTTTGGCTACCGCATGTCGATGAAGTATGTGAAACCGATTGATTATGCGACAAAGGTAGCCAAACAGCTTGAACGCGGGAACTATGATACCAATAACTATGAAGAGCTGATCATTGAAACAAGTGAGCTCAATACATCGATGAAGCGCCTTGCAGAAAGCCTTCAAGAAATGACAAGCGCTGGTGAAATGCAGCGAGACCGCCTACAAACGGTCATTGAAAACATTGGAGCGGGGATTATTTTGATTGATAAAATGGGTTATATCAACCTGGTCAATCGAACTTTCCGCAAACAATTTAAGGTGCAAAAGCATATTTACATGCACAAACTGTACCATGAAGCTTTCACACATGAAGAGATTATTGAGCTAATTGACGAAATTTTCATGACAGAAACCAAGGTTCGGAAGTTTTTACGTCTAGCCGTTGAGATCGAACGACGCTACTTCCAAGTCGATGGCGTCCCAATCTTAAGTACGGACGATGAATGGAAAGGGATTGTCCTTGTGTTTCATGATGTGACAGAAACAAAGCAGCTAGAACAGATGCGAAAAGACTTTGTCGCGAACGTCTCCCATGAATTAAAGACACCGATTACATCGATTAAAGGGTTTTCCGAAACCCTTCTTGATGGAGCGATTGATGACAAAGAAGCGCTGACAGAATTCCTTTCGATCATCCTAAAAGAGAGTGTCCGTTTAGAAACACTCATTCAAGACTTACTCGATCTGTCTAAAATTGAACAACAGCAGTTTAAGTTGAACATACAAGAATCCAATGCGACAGAAATTATCCAGGAGATTGAAGTCTTATTGAAACATAAAGCTTCAGAAAAAGGGGTACAATTGCTTGTGCGTGTTCCGAAAGAACCGGTCTATGTCATGGCTGACCCGCTGAGATTAAAGCAAATCTTCCTCAACCTCGTGAACAATGCGCTCACCTATACACCGGAGGGGGGAAGTGTCACGATCTCGGCAAGACCACGGAAAGACGGCTATGAATTTGATGTAGCAGATACAGGAATCGGTATGAAAAAAAGGGAGATTCCAAGAATATTCGAGAGATTTTATCGAATTGATAGAGATAGAAGCAGAAATTCAGGCGGTACAGGGCTTGGCCTTGCCATTGTCAAACACCTTGTCGAAGCACATGAAGGGACAATTTCCGTCCACAGCAAACAAGGCAAAGGGACGACTTTTACAGTAAGCCTGAAATCGAAATAAAGAAAAAGGAAAGTCGCGTTAAAATTTACATGATCTTTACAATGAATTCATGTTTTGTTAAACAATCATTGGTAGGATGAATAGGAACCCCTTCATCCAAGGAGCCAATTTTGGAAGGACGAAAGCACTTGTTGTTTTCGTCCCTTTTTTATGCAGGTTCGTCTATTTTCTTTTCAAAATAAACTTTGATAAAATAAAGATACAACGTGTGAAAGAGACGGCTGAGATGGCTCAGTCGATGGAGGATTAAAAACATGACAGACAAAAAGAAATTAGTGCTAGTGGATGGAAACAGTCTCGCTTATCGAGCCTTTTTTGCTTTGCCGCTATTATCAAATGATAAAGGCGTACATACAAATGCCATTTATGGCTTTGCGATGATCCTCATGAAGATGCTGGAGGACGAGAAGCCGACCCATATGCTCGTCGCTTTTGATGCGGGAAAAACAACGTTCCGTCACGAGACATTTAAAGAATATAAAGGTGGAAGACAAAAAACGCCGCCAGAGCTATCAGATCAAATGCCGTTCATTCGTGAACTATTAGATGCCTATCACGTGAAAAGGTACGAGCTTCCTCAATATGAGGCAGATGATATTATCGGTACATTAGCTGTGGAGGCAGAAAAAGACGGCTTTGAAGTCAAAATCTTCTCAGGAGATAAAGATTTAACGCAGCTTTCAACTGATCATACGACGGTGGCTATTACAAAAAAAGGCATCACAGAAGTAGAATACTACACTCCGGCTCATATTGAAGAAAAATATGGCCTGCGCCCAGATCAAATCATCGATATGAAAGGGCTGATGGGAGATTCCTCAGATAATATCCCAGGGGTGCCTAGTGTGGGCGAAAAAACAGCGATTAAATTGTTAAAGCAGTTTGAAACGGTTGAAAACTTGCTTAAACATATTGACGAGGTCAGCGGCAAAAAGCTAAAAGAAAAGCTTGAAGAACATAAAGAACAAGCTTTGATGAGTAAAAAGCTGGCGACAATTCATGTAGAAGCACCACTTGATGTGTCGAGCAAAGATCTCGCTTATGAAGGCCCTCACATGGATCAAGTGATTTCCCTTTACAAAGAACTAGGCTTTCAAACGCTGCTAGAGCGTCTTGGAGAAGCACCAGAAACTGGTGAACAGGTCGAAGTAGAAGCGTTAGAAGTGAAAAAGGTGACAGATGTAATGGATGATATGCTGACAGATCATGCTGCGCTTGTGGTAGAACAGCTAGGAGATAATTATCACGAAGCGGATTTGATCGGATTTGCAATCCATAATGAAAACGGTGCGTTTTTTATGACAAAAGAAAATGCACTAGAATCTGACGCGTTTAAACAATGGGCACAGGATGAAACAAAGAAAAAATGGGTCTTTGATTCAAAAAGAGCAGTTGTCGCCCTCAGATGGCATGATGTCGATCTAAAAGGTGTCGATTACGATGTCCTGCTCGCTTCATATGTCGTCAACCCGCAGAAATCATACGAGGACGTGGCAAGTGTGGCGAAGGAGTATGGTCTGAATATTGCTCTTTCTGATGAAAAAGTGTACGGAAAAGGTGCAAAGCAGGCGATTCCGCCTGAAGATGAGCTAAAAGATCATCTTGGACGGAAAGCAGCGGCGATCTCTGCCCTGCATGACCTAACACTTGAAGCGTTAGAAAAAAATGATCAGCATGAACTGTATGAAGATTTAGAGCTGCCGCTTGCACTCATCTTGGGTGAAATGGAATCTCTTGGGGTAAAGGTGGATATTGAGCGCCTAGAGAAGATGCGTGAAGAATTAACGAAAAAGCTCAAGGAATATGAAGAAACCATTCACCGTTTAGCGGGAGAAACGTTTAACATCAATTCGCCTAAACAGCTTGGTGTGATTTTATTTGAAAAATTAGGTCTGCCGATGATCAAGAAGACTAAAACAGGCTATTCCACGTCTGCCGATGTTCTTGAAAAGCTTGAAGACAAGCACGAAATTATTCGGTCGATTCTGCATTACCGCCAAATTGGAAAGCTGCAATCGACCTACGTAGAAGGCTTAATGAAAGTAACGCGCAAGGATACCCATAAAGTTCATACAAGATTTAATCAGGCGCTCACGCAAACAGGAAGACTAAGCTCAACGGATCCAAACCTTCAAAATATCCCGATTCGTTTAGAAGAAGGCCGGAAGATTCGTCAAGCGTTCGTTCCATCAAAAGAAGGGTGGCTCATGTTTGCAGCTGACTATTCACAAATCGAGCTGCGTGTACTCGCTCATATTTCTCAAGATGAGAACTTGATCGAAGCCTTTACGCAAGATATGGATATTCATACAAAAACAGCAATGGATGTGTTCCATATATCAGAAGAAGAAGTAACCTCCTCTATGAGAAGACAGGCCAAGGCTGTGAACTTCGGAATCGTTTATGGAATTAGTGACTATGGACTTTCTCAAAACCTTGGAATTACAAGAAAAGAAGCAGCGGCATTTATTGAACGCTATTTAACAAGCTTTAAAGGCGTGAAAACATATATGGAAGAGATTGTGCAAGAAGCAAAACAAAAAGGCTATGTCACGACGCTTCTAAAACGCAGAAGATATATCCCGGATATCACAAGCCGTAATTTTAATATTAAAAGCTTTGCAGAAAGAACGGCGATGAATACACCGATTCAAGGCAGTGCTGCCGATATTATTAAAAAAGCAATGATTGACATGGCGCGAAAGCTAAAAGAAGAGAACTTGCAGGCAAACCTTTTATTGCAGGTGCACGATGAACTGATCTTCGAAGCGCCGAAAGAAGAAATCGCCATACTAGAAAAAATTGTCCCTGAAGTCATGGAAAACACACTTCAGCTTGATGTGCCGCTAAAAGTTGATTTTGCTTCAGGCCCATCTTGGTATGACGCAAAATAAATAGAGAGAGAAAAGGAGCGAGGAGCATGCCGGAATTACCAGAAGTTGAAACCGTCCGGCGCACTCTCAAGCGGTTAGTCAAAGGAAAAACGATTGAAACGGTCGATATCAAATGGCCAAACATCATCAAACGTCCTGGGGAACCGGAAGAGTTCGCAAGAAGGATGGTAGGAGAAACCATACAAACCATTGAAAGAAGAGGGAAGTTCTTACTCTTTCATTTAGACCACTACGTGATGGTCTCCCATTTAAGGATGGAAGGAAAATACCACGTACATGAAGCAGCTGAGCCTTATGATAAACACGTACACGTCGTCTTTACGTTTACAGATGGTACCGAGCTTCGGTACCATGATGTGCGGAAATTTGGCACAATGCATCTATTTCAGCCAGGTGAAGAGGAAAAAGAACTCCCGCTCTCACAGCTGGGATATGAACCTTTTTCTGAACAGTTCACTCCGGAGCATTTATGGGAGCAATTGAAAAAAACATCCCGCGTGGTCAAAACGGCGTTACTTGATCAAAAGATTGTCGTGGGACTTGGTAATATTTATGTGGATGAAGTCCTTTTTAAATCAGGCATTCATCCAGAAACAAAAGCAAATCAGCTAAGTCTGGAATCCTGCAAAGTGCTTCACAAGCATATTATCGACACACTTCAAGTGGCGGTAGATGCGGGAGGAAGCACGATTCGTTCATATATTAATTCACAAGGCGATATTGGAACATTTCAATTGCAGCTTCTTGTATATGACCGGCGGGGAGAGCCTTGCCAAACATGCGGAAGTATCATTGAGAAAACGGTTGTTGGAGGGCGCGGCACTCATTTTTGTGTGACCTGCCAAAAACGTCCTCAATAAAGGTCAGCCATCAGCATGCTTCCTTTTTGCTGTGCATACGATAAAAAACATTCATTTTTCAGCAAGGTGTAGACTGACACACAGCCCACCTGCTCTTCATATAGTGAAGAAGAGTCTAGGACGCCTAGAGACTCTTGATCATCGTTGCATGAACAGAAAGGAAGAGTTCAGGTATGATTTCGATTTCGCTCCTGTTTTTAGCTATTGCAGTCAGCATCGACAGCTTTTCTGTGGGCTTTACGTATGGTCTTCGTAAAATGAGGATTCCATTTAAAGCCATTTTCATTATTGCATGCTGTTCAGGGATTGTGCTGCTCATTTCCATGCTGATTGGCAGCCTGCTGACGACATTCCTCCCTGTCTCAGTGACAGATAAACTTGGTGGAGGTATTTTGATTGCCATTGGACTTTGGGTATTGTATCAATTTTACAAACCAGCGAAAGAGCGTGACTTGCTCCTTCATGAAAAAACGTTGCTTAATGTAGAAGTGCAATCTCTTGGGCTTGTCATCCAAATTTTGCGAAAGCCTACAAGTGCAGATATTGACCGATCTGGGACGATCAATGGAATGGAAGCAGTGCTTCTTGGGATTGCTTTATCCATCGATGCATTTGGTGCAGGGATTGGCGCAGCGATTCTAGGGTTTTCTCCAATTGTGATGAGTATCACGGTAGCAGTGATGAGCTCACTCTTTGTGTGTATCGGGCTGCGTGCCGGACATTATTTGGCAAATTGGCGCTGGATTGATAAGCTCGCATGCCTACCAGGGCTGCTGCTTATTTTAATTGGGGTTTGGAAGCTGTAAAGGAGGAAATCAATTGACGCTCGTAATTGGATTAACTGGCGGGATTGCTAGTGGAAAAAGCACAGTCTCGCAGATGATAAAAGAGCTGGGCATCCGGGTGGTGGATGCAGATGTCATTGCAAAAGAAGCTGTTTCTAAAGGAACACCAGCCCTTCATCAAATCGTTCAAACCTTCGGTGAGGATGTCCTCCTGCCAAATGGTGAGCTGAACCGGCAGCAGCTAGGAGCGATCATTTTTTCTGATGAAGAGAAAAGAAAGCAGCTCAATGCCATCGTTCATCCAGAAGTCAGAAAGGAAATGCTCAAGCAGCGAGATGAAGGGATTAATCAGCAAGAAACATTCGTTGTGCTTGATATCCCGCTTTTATTCGAGAGTCAGCTGGAGAGCCTTGTTGACCGCATCATTGTGGTGTATACAACGCCTGAATTGCAGCTATCGCGGCTCATGAATCGAAACGCCCTTAGCGAGGAAGAAGCGCTGAATCGTATCCATTCCCAGCAGTCTCTTGAGGAGAAATGTCAAAAAGCAGACCGCGTGATAGAAAACACAAAAGATCTTGCTTTTATGAGAAAACAATTACAGAACATATTAAACGAATGGGAACATACAGATAAGTAAGAGTACATACACGTACTCTTCTTTTTTTTATGCTTTTTTCTTGTTTCCTTTGAAAAGAACAGCCCTTTTTATAAAATATACGTTTATATACTGGCAATTACATTCTAATGTGATATACTAATTTCATAAATAAATTATTGAGTATAACACATAATAGAGGAGTGACCTGTTCATGAAGGTAAAAGCAGCGATCAATGGGTTTGGCAGAATTGGACGCATGGTCTTCAGAAAAGCAATGCTTGATGATCAAATACAAATTGTAGCGGTTAACGCAAGCTATCCTGCCGAAACGCTAGCACATTTAATTAAATATGACACAAATCATGGACGTTACGAATGCGATGTGACAGCAGAAGATGACGCTTTGATTGTGAATGGAAAAAGAGTGCTTTTGCTCAATAACAGAGACCCAAAGCAGCTTCCATGGGGAGAGCTTGGGATTGATATCGTCATAGAAGCAACGGGTAAATTTAATTCAAAAGATCAAGCGATGGGCCATATAGATGCCGGAGCGAAAAAAGTCATTTTAACAGCTCCAGGTAAAAATGAAGACATCACGATTGTGATGGGTGTGAATGAGGATGATCTTGATCCTGAAAAGCATGTCATTATTTCAAACGCGTCTTGTACAACAAACTGTTTAGCGCCAGTTGTCAAGCTGTTAGATGATGAATTTGGCATCGAGAACGGCTTAATGACAACGGTTCATGCGTATACAAATGATCAAAAAAATATCGACAACCCGCATAAAGATCTGCGCCGGGCGAGAGCGTGTGCTCAGTCCATCATTCCAACAACGACGGGAGCCGCTAAAGCGCTTTCTTTAGTGCTTCCGCACATGAAAGGGAAATTACATGGACTTGCGCTTCGCGTGCCAGTCTCAAATGTGTCGATGGTTGATCTTGTGGTCGACTTGAAAAAAGATGTGACAGCAGAAGAGGTAAATGCTGCCTTCTCAAATGCATCAAAAACATCTCTTGCCGGCATTTTAGATTACACGGATGAACCGCTTGTCTCCACAGACTTTAACACAAATCCTTATTCAGCTGTCGTTGATGGACTCACAACGATGGTGATGGAAGATAGAAAAGTGAAAGTCCTTGCATGGTATGACAATGAATGGGGCTATTCATGCAGAGTGGTAGATCTTGTCAAGTATGTTGGCTCACAGATGAAAGAGCTGTCTGCTGTTTGAAATGAAGAAGACGAACGTCCCTTTTCAAGAAATGAGAGAAAATCCCACTAAAAACACAGCTTGCAAAATGGGTCTAAACAAAGTATACTATTTTTCGTGAACTTCTTGTTCGCAGACTCATTCGGGTATACTTAAAGGGTTAGGACCTCTTAGGACTAACTTTCCCCCGTGGTATATGTCCGGTCCGGCTGCTTAGAACTTCACTCTTTCATTCTTGTTTAAGGGGGGTCCATGATGGAAACAATCGGACGTCACGTTATCTCCGAGCTATGGGGATGCGACTGTGATAAACTGAACGACATGGATTTTATTGAAAAAACGTTTGTAAATGCAGCTTTGAAATCAGGAGCTGAGGTAAGAGAGGTTGCTTTTCACAAATTTGCACCTCAAGGAGTAAGTGGAGTTGTCATTATTTCTGAATCTCATCTGACAATTCACAGCTTTCCTGAACATGGTTATGCGAGCATAGATGTCTATACTTGCGGCGACCTAGATCCGAATATCGCAGCAGATCATATCGGAGATGAACTAGGTGCTGAAACAAGAGAGAACATCGAAATTCCTCGAGGCATGGGACCTGTACAAGTGAAACAGGCACAAGCCAAAGCACTGTAAACATAAAAAAGATTGCAATGGGAGCTGGCCAAAAGCATTGAATGCCTTTGTGTTATGCTCCTTTTTATATTGTTTCATATACAACATCCAACATTCCCAAACTTGTCTATACTTTTGTTCTAGGAAAACAAAGGTTTTTTTTATAAAATAAAGAAGAGGCGTAAAGGTAAAGGGGATATGTGTATGACTTTAGGACAAAAGTTCAAACGATTGATTTCAAACCATACGGAAACATCTGACCATCATCCGGTGTCAGAGCTGAAAAGCCGTTACTACAAATCGACAAATGCAAAAGTTTTTCAAGCGGTGGAAGCCCTTCTTTCCCGAAACGATTCCTATCAAGTGACATCTGTTTCAGCAGAACGAGGTGAAATCAGCGCAAACATACGAATGCCGAAAAAAGCCTTTCTC
Organism: Bacillus pumilus; assembly: GCF_024498355.1. Classification (GTDB taxonomy): domain Bacteria; phylum Bacillota; class Bacilli; order Bacillales; family Bacillaceae; genus Bacillus; species Bacillus pumilus_P. The sequence continues at coordinate 2,506,107 of NZ_CP101833.1, read as the reverse complement.
GTGGCGACTGTCATTTCAATTCGTCCTTTTGAAACAGCTGTCGATTTTAACGTGACAACAGAAACGGCCCTGCCAACAGATTTTGGCTACAGTCAAAAGACCGTTTTGTCCCTTTATGAAGAACTAGACAAACAACTTCCAAGAATAGATCGGAGCTGATGAAATGAAATGTCCGACATGTCAGCACCTTGGCACAAGGGTGCTTGATTCAAGACCAGTAGATGAAGGGAAATCCATTCGTCGTAGAAGAGAGTGCGAAAGCTGCCAATATCGCTTTACGACGTTTGAAAAATTAGAAGAATTACCGCTTATTGTAGTGAAAAAAGAAGGTATACGAGAAGAATTCAGCCGGGAAAAGATGCTGAGAGGACTCATCAAAGCGTGTGAAAAGCGTCCTGTCGCTTTAAAACAGCTGGAAGATGTTTGCTTTAACATCGAAAAAGAATTGCGTAATCAAGGCATGTCAGAAGTAAAAAGTGAGCTTGTTGGTGAAATGGTGATGGACGAGCTGGCGAAAATTGATGAAGTGTCTTACGTCAGGTTTGCTTCGGTTTACCGGCAGTTTAAAGACATCAATGTATTTATTGACGAATTAAAAGATTTATTAAAGAAAGAACGCTAAAAAAGAGCTGAAGATTCTTCATGCTCTTTTTCCTGCGTAAAGCGTAAAACGCAAAAAGAGTGTACAATGGAAACAATCGTATTCAGGGGGAGGATCAGCAAATGACAGAGCATTGGAAGGAAGTGCTAGCCGTCGATCCGTATGTCGTCAAAAGCGCTTCATTGCTCGGTGACATCGATAGACAGCTCATCACTCTTTTATATCAGCCGCTAATTGGCATGTCCGCTTTCAGCTTATACATGACGCTGTGGGGAGAGCTGGAACAAAATCGTATGTGGGGAAAGCCCGCACCTCATCGGCAGCTCATGGTCATGCTGCAAACGAATTTAAATGATATTTTTGAGGAACGTTTAAAACTTGAAGCGATCGGATTACTCCGCACATATGAACAGGAAACGGAAGAGGGCAGACTGTTTACATATGAGCTCGTGCCGCCGCTAAGGCCTGATGAGTTTTTCCAAGACGGTATGCTGAATGTCCTTTTG